>CAQBGY010000361.1 GCA_948759685.1 uncultured Eubacterium sp. | reverse complement strand
GTAGAGCACTTGACTTTTAATCAAGTTGTCCGGGGTTCGAGTCCCCGATGTCTCACGAATGGAAAAACGCTTGAAAGCTTGTAAAATAGGGCTTTCAAGCGTTTTTCACTATATAGCAAAATGGGTTAATATCAGGTAAAATTCCCATAGCATTTATATAAACTCTGATAATATCGTAAAAGATAGGTGGAAAATTTCGACAACCACAACGTCACAAACTGCCACAGAATTTGCTATAGATTATTATAATACACTTTTTAGTTCGGATGATGAAATTCATGCTATAGCAAACTTTTCTCTTAATACAGCTACGTCTATCTCTGTTATTTATCAGGGTACGCTTGATGTAATTATTCGCGAATATGTAGATGGTGAAGAACATAACGCTAAGACTTTATTTGGTGGTATGCTTTTGGGTGAATATTTTATTAATTTCGAAACAGGAGAGATTACTGAAATTCAATAAATACATCTAAAAAACAAAAGGGTTCATAATTTAAATTTATAAAATGGGAACCCTTTTGTATTATATTCTTTAATCTTTTTTCAGTATGATTTGTTTATGATGAGCTTTGTGTAGAACTGTCCATATCCTATATCTTCAGTGATTTTCATATGATTTATATCTAAAATTTGTGGTTGATGCCGCTCTGGCTCATAATTGCATTTGCTGTATGCCTTGATTTTATTTTGGTGTCAACGGTTATATTTCGGTTGGTGATCGGACTGTACCAGATATCATGATCGCCTTTTCCGCGTCTCACAAAGGTACAGCCATTTTGCAGCATGATCTTTCGTACTTTCTTTTCATATTCAGCCATTACATAGTCATCCTTTCATGTCGTTCAGATTTGAATGTCAAAGAAAAGGGCTGCTGTTCAGATGCATTTAGCTCAAGCAGTTCTGGTACTGCGTAGCGAGTACGTTCCAGTAATGCGTCAAATGAACCAGATTCGAGCACAAGTCCCGGTATATCATTGCTTGTGGCTATCCATACATTCGCTTCTGAATCCCATGTAAAATTTATAATATAATCCATGTTCCTACCTCCCATATTTGATTCTTCATAGTTTATTTCTATGTTGGTTTTACTGTTCAGCAGTGTGAATTAACCTGTCTATGTATTCCCAGAAGAGCTTTTTATCATCGGGAGAAAATCTGCCATAATTCAGTATAATTTGTTTTGCCCTGTTGTCGCTGATGCCAAGTTCGGCACAAATCTGTCCATACTCCATATCTTCATCAATGGTTGGTTTCTTTGGCTCAATACCATCACGAAGCCATTCTTCATTATAGCCAAATTCTCGGCAAATTAACATTATAGTTTGGTCAGATGGATTATTTTTCCCGCTTTCAATTAAGCTTATAGATGATCTTTTAATACCAATTCGTTCACCAAATTGTTCCATTGTAAGACCCTGCGAAATTCTAAGTTCTTTTATTCTTTCATTAACCGTCATCTTATCACCTCCTGTGTTTACATATTAACATATAATTTAAAACAGTGCAATAAAAAAAGTTTATTAAACAAACAAAAAATATTGGTAATGATTATTTGATAACGCACAATGTTTGCATAACAAACAAAAAAGAGGTGATAAATATGTTGACAATAAAAGAACGGCAGCAGGAGGCAGAAAAAGTTTTTGCAACGTATATGATATTGCCAGAAAAAGAGAAAACCCTGTTGCTTGCTTATTCAACAGCGCTTAGGGATAGAGCGTTATTAGATGAGCATACGAAGCAGACGTCAGCCGAGAGCGGGACAAAGCAGCAGACAAAAGTAGCAGAACATAGTCGGCAGGTAGAAACGGAATAGTTATTTTACAGACAAAGAATGCTCCTGATGATCAGATTGAAAATAGAAATCGGAGAAGAAAGATAAGCGGTGTAAATATAGAAGGCGGAATATTACAGCCGCTCATCGTCAGGAAAACAGATCTGAGGGAATATGAGATACTAGTACAACATTGCCTCCTTCCTCCGCCTTGTCCGGACACAAATATCAGGCACTGTACCAGAGTATCTATAACAATCTGCCTCCGGAAGCGATGGGACGGTTTAAGATGGGTGAGATGGTTATTTCAACCGCCGCGGAAATGTCCGGTCTTGACAGTGACAACCAGAGAGCGGCGCTCAGAAAAGACAGGATAACACTGGAGGATATCCGGCTGTTGAAACAGTAGCGGAGCGGCGAAACGGTTTCCGAGTCGGACACGGAAAATGCATCTTTGGCAGCAGAGTCTGATGTGGACACGTTAAAAACTGCTGCCGGCAGTGAACCGAAGCATATACAGACATTTTGTGCAGCGTATACACAGGAGGAGGTTGAGACAGTGTACAGAGAGCAGACAGAACTGGTACAGCAGTTTTGTATATCATAGCAGGCGGAAACATGACTGCTGCCGACCGCGAAAGATATAAAAAAGCCCTGATCATCAGGGACGGGATATCATGCATACTGAAAACATTCAGGGAGGAAATCGGGCACACCTGTTGACGAAAAGATTCGCACACAGCTCAAGGCACTGTCACTGCAGGTCTGCCACGGGAAGATAAAGAAGGCAGGTATCCAGATCAGTGATAATGTTAAGGGAACTGTCAGCACAGATTCAAATGGACTGCTGGATATTAATAACAAATAGTAGCTTATGAGAAAGCGTTTAGTGGAGACAAATGGTCACTGGCAATAAACTAAAAATAGTATAATATATAGTATCAGATGAGACGGTGAGCGGATGACGCTCAGGCAGGAGCGGTTTGCAAAGGAGTATGTGAAAAATAGCGGAAATATACAACAGACAGCATTGGCAGCAGAATACTCCTGGGCTTCGGCAGTAGTTACAGGTACAAAAATGCTAAAGTTTTAGCAAGGAGGCGGAGAAGATATATCAAGCGAAATAAAATCGCCGTGTTTCAGAAAAAGTGCATCAAACGGGTTGCACTTTTTTGTGTGTTATGATAATATGTATTGCAGTGACGCACAAATGTCTTTGCTGAGAAAACAGATAGAACGAGGAGCAGATGGCAGATGGAAGAGACTTATTATGTTGTGAAAAAGAGGGCTTTGCCAGAGGTATTGCTAAAAGTGGTTGAGGTGAACAGGCTTTTGGAAACGCAGAAGGTATCATCTGTGCAGGAAGCTGTCGAAGATGTGGGAATCAGCAGGAGTTCATATTATAAGTACAAGAAAGATATTTTCCCCTTTCATGATTCCACACAGGGAAAGACGCTCACGCTGGCGTGCAGCATGGATGACGAGCCGGGGCTTTTGTCGGATGTGCTGAAGGTGGTGGCGGACTTTCACGCCAATATACTGACGATTCATCAGACGATACCTATCAATGGAATCGCGTCCCTGTCACTCAGCATACAGATTTTAGATGCGGCAAGCGACGTGTCCGAGATGGTGTCTGGAATGGAGAAGATCAGCGGAGTGCATCAGGTAAAAGTGCTTGGCAGGGAATGATTTGTGGTTCGTGGTTCGCAAGGAAAACGCACAGGAGGTCAAGAGGAAATGACAAAGGTAGCAATATTAGGATATGGTACAGTAGGAAGCGGTGTGTATGAGGTTCTGAAAAAGAATAAGGAAGTCATCACCGGAAAGACAGGTGAAGAGATAACAGTAAAGTACGTGCTTGATCTGAGGGAATTTGACAGCGATCCTGTTCAGGAGGTGCTGGTTCATGATATAGATACGATTATCAGTGATGCAGAGGTTTCGATTGTCTGTGAGACGATGGGCGGCGAGCGCCCGGCGTATGAGTTTACAAAGCGAGCGCTGGAAAGCGGAAAGAGTGTGTGTACTTCCAATAAGGAGCTGGTGGAAAAGCATGGGCCGGAACTGCTTCAGATTGCAAAGGCGCATGCCTGCAGCTATCTGTTTGAGGCAAGTGTCGGCGGAGGAATCCCGATTATACGGCCGCTCAGAACATCGCTTGCACAGGAAGAAATACTCTCGATTACCGGTATTTTGAATGGTACGACCAATTATATATTGACGAAGATGGAAACCGAAGGACTTGCCTTCGAGACCGTGCTGGCAAGAGCACAGGAAAAAGGATATGCAGAGAAGAATCCAGATGCGGATATTTTAGGGTTTGATGCCTGCCGCAAGATTTCGATTCTCACCTCGTTAGCATATGGAAAGAATGTAGATTTTGCGGATATTACGACAGAGGGCATCACGGCGATCTCGTCGGCAGATTTTGCATATGCAAAGAAAATGGGGGCTACGATAAAGCTCTTTGCCAAGAGTGTGAAAAAGGGCGATAAGTATTATGCGCTGGTAGCACCGTTTGTCGTAAAGCCGGAAAATCCGCTCTATGCAGTGAAGGGCGTATTCAATGCGATTCTGGTAAACGCGAACATGGGCGGAGAGACAATGTATTATGGAAAGGGCGCTGGAAAACTTGCGACAGCGAG
>CAQBGY010000360.1 GCA_948759685.1 uncultured Eubacterium sp. | reverse complement strand
GCTTTCCCCTACCATGAAAGAGCCGCATTTCCCGCAATACAGCTTCGTTGTCAACGAATAATCGTCCTCTGCTTTGTGACGGGCGGAAGCCTTTTTATTTTTCTCCAGACGCTCCTGCACCCGTTCAAATAATTCTTTCGGGACAATCGCCGGAATACCATCCTCCTTGACTACATCACGATAGCTGTATTCTCCCATGTAACGGCGGTTTTTCAACAGGTGGTTCATAATATTCAGCGTGATTTTTCCGCCACGAATGGAACGCATACCCCGACTGTTCAATAGATTAACAAGCTCCTGCATAGTTGCCCCCTCGCTGTACTTTGTAAACATTTCCAGCACTACCGGGGCAGTCTTTGGGTCGATTTGATAATACTGCTGTTCGTCAATATAATATCCCATCGGAACAGTGCCGCCGTTGTATTTACATTTCAGCGCATTATCGGTCAGTCCCCGGATAACCTTTTCAGAAAGCTCCGCAGAATAGTATTCTGCATACCCCTCCAACATGGCTTCCAGAATAATTCCCTCGCTGCCCTCGGAGATATTCTCCCTTGCGGAAATGACTTTCACGCCGTTCTTTTTCAAAAGGTTTTTATATCGTGCGCTGTCGTAACGGTTTCGGGCAAAGCGGTCTAATTTCCACACAAGGACAACATCAAATAAGCCCTTTGCGCTGTCTTTAATCATGTGCTGAAATTCGGGGCGGTTATCTGTTTTTGCTGACAATGCCCGATCAATATAAGTCCCTAAAATTGTAATATCGTTGCGCTCTGCATACTCCTTACATTCCCGTAACTGTCCCTCAATACTTTCTTCCCGTTGGTTATCAGAAGAATAACGGGCGTAAATCACACCTTTCATTTTCTTTCCACCTCCATCATTTCAAGAAGCGTCTGTTTTAATTTTTCATTCAGCGGAGATTGCGGGTCGAAACACATTTCAATAAACTGTTTCATTTCCTCACTCCCCGGTGCAATCTTCGAGCGGTGTTCATATAGCTTGCCTTGCGGATTGTCTGTCCGGGCAAGCAGATAATCCAATGATACATCAAAATAATCCGCATACCTTACAAGCGTTTCCAAAGAGGGAGCCGACTGTCCCTGCTCATAACGATTGATACTGGACTGCTTCACTCCCAAAAGTTCCGCCATCTTTACCTGCGACAACTTCACACTTTCTCGCAATCTCCGCAGGCGTTCTCCTAATTCTTTCATGGATTGTAACCTCCTTATTTCCTCTATTCTTAGTATATCACTTTTTCGGTTTCTTTTCAACCCGTATTAAGCATATTTTTATGGAATATACTCGTAAAGCGGATAAAGAAAACGGAGAGGGTTACAACAAAATAAGCGGTCAGTCTGACTGTGGTTTTACAGCAGATTGTGACCGCTTATTTTTCATTTTGGAGGAAGTGTGGCTATACACTCCGACAAAATAGGGTTTCCAAAGGGTACCCCTTTGGCACACAACTTTGCTTGCAAAGTGTAGTGTGTTATACGCTCTGTCGGCGTTGCCGTAAAAATGCCATTGCCGCCGAGGAGGGCAAGGGCATTTTTACGGCAGGAAAACAAGGCTGCGATTGCATGGCGCAGAGCCGCAAGCGCAGGACTGGTTTCATCAGCAGACAGGGAGTATATGGAAGCTACCATTTTTCGCAACCTGACCGGACTTTTGGACAACTTGTCCCTCAAATTGAAATGGGCGGGAAATCCTTTTAGGGCTTACCCGCCTTGAATATTTATCAGTTCTTTTGGATTAAGGTAATAAATATTTTCCTCGAAATTGTTTTAACAAACCGTATACATCAACTCCGGTATTTTGTTTCAAATATTCAAATGCTTGTGCTCCCGTAAGGACCGTCCATCCACCATGCACACAGGCTGTAATTGCAGCAGATAAATTATCATCTCGCAGAATCAACAATACTGGACGATAACCATAATCTTGCAACAATTTTCCATATTGCTTGAATTTCTTGAGAGTTCCTGAATCGCCAGAACCAATTCTATATTTGGTATCTATAGCATGATCACCTATAATTAAGTCACATGGTTCATCACTTCCAATTTTTAATGCTGGCTTGAATGAAGAGGAGTGATGTTTGCATATTTCTGTGACAATTAATTGCCACATCATACCGAGTTCTCTGCCCCAATATTGTCTGTTTTCTCTCTTTTGTTCTGGAGTAATTCCAAAGATATCCATTAATACATCGGTATCATTGTTCTCGGCAGAATATGTTTTTGCTTTAAAAGCTTCATAATACCTTTTTAAAATAGGAGTAATATAGCTTGCGTCATTCATTTGTATCGCCTCCAAAATCAAATAATTTGTAAGCTGGAATTTTTAAGGCATCGGAAATTCTCTCTATATTTTTCAACGAAATACTTCGGGTACCACATTCAACTGCACTGATATATGTTCTATGTAAATCTGCTAATTCAGCTAATTCTTCTTGTGATAAATTTCTTTCAGTGCGGTATTTATATACGTTTCTACCAAACTTTTCACAGATGTCCATTGTTCCACCTCCCTTTTAAATTTTAACTTTTGAACTCAATAAGTCTACAGACAATAAGTTTCATTGAAATATAAAAAGCGAAGACCCATAAGAATCTTCGCTTTCTAAATACATTATTCATTTTTTAAACGTTTTTGAGCAATATTTACATATTCTTGATTTATTTCAATGCCTAAAAAATCAATACCCAAGTTCTTTGCTGCAACCAGTGTTGTTCCTGATCCAGCAAATGGATCAAGTACAATATTTCCGTATCCTTTTGGAACTGTCAATTTTATCAGTTTTTCCATCAATTCTAATGGTTTAACTGTTGGATGAGTATTAAAGTTATCTAAAGCTTCTCTTTTTATATTTTCAATAATATTGGATTGAAATCCAGATGTATCTTTTGCTTGAAAAAGCCCAACATGGTGTGTTGTTAGTGTTTCAATGTAATTATTTATTAGTGGTTTTTGGACAACAACAATAGCTTCCCATTCATTTCTTAAACAACTATGCCATCCTCTCCATTCTTGAGCGTTGTTATCCCCCATTTTTTCTAATTTTTTACTTACATTAATTCCTTTTGGGATACCACTATTTCTGCGCCATACAATAATGTCTCGTGCATAGAAGCCAGCGTTTTCTAATGCGACTTGAATATGTGCGGCTGTTCTGGTACTGTTAAATATAAGAACTAATGCTCCAGGTTTAAGAATACGAAACAATTCTTTTCCCCACGATTCTACCCAATCCTGATATTCCAAAATGTTTTTTCGATTTTTGTCATACCATCGAGCATTACGAACACCTCCAGCTAATCCACTTCCATATGGAATATTTTTTACTAATGTAGAACTGGAGTTTTTAACTTTATCTAATCGACGATTAATTTCTGTTTCGTCCCATGAACGCCCTATAAATTCATAGTTATAAGGTGGATCTGTGATACAACAAGCGATACTATCATTATCTATTTGTTGCATTATATTAAAGCAATCTCCACAAAGAATATTGTTTACAGTAATCATTTTTATGAGTTCTCCTAAATAGCTTACTTTTGATTTTGCGATGTAATTATTTGTGAGAATAATCTCTCAAATAAATCCTTTGTATTGTCATTCATCTCAATAGTTTGTGAAAGATGGTTGGTAACAATTGATAAGACATCATTCAATGTAATAGGTGCTTTTTCTGTTACCGAAGCAAGTATGCTCTGAAACATTTCTGCGTTTATATCGGGACTTGGCATTTTCTGGGTATCTATCTCGTCCTTAATTTCTCGCAGAATGGACATGAATACATTTTTCATTCGTTCAATCTCCGCTTCATGTTCGCCCATCTTCTGTGCGTTCAGAAGTTGCAAATCCTGTCTTACTTCTGCCCGATGTTCCGGGTGTTCTTTCATCAAATCAGATAAAGAAGTCGTTGCTAGTTCAATGAGCTGGTTTCGTGCCATGATACCCTTCGCCGCTGTGTCTTGAAAATAAATCCGTATCAAATCCATCAGTTTCGGGAAATTCCTGTGTTCCAACAGGCGGTTGAGAATTTGCACATCAACCGCACCTGTCACAAGCCCTCTCACAGCTCCCTCGGACAAGCCCAATTCGGAAATATCATAGCTTTTACGGACGCTCAAAGTGGATAAACCCAATATGTAGTCCGCTGATACCTTAAATTCCTTTGCCACGCCTATGAGAATATCACTGCTGACCGTCTTTGTTTCTCCACTGACAATACGGCTCAACTGGGAAGCAGATACGCCTATCTTCTTTGCAAGCTGCTTTTATGTAATGTGGTTCCCGTTGCACAAATCAGAAATCCGCTGTCTGGGTGTTCCGGGTAAAGCCATAGATAACACCTCCTTTGCATACTTCCATTATACACGAGAATTGCAGAAATGCAATTTTGAAATAGAATATTGC
>CAQBGY010000359.1 GCA_948759685.1 uncultured Eubacterium sp. | reverse complement strand
AGCCGGTGGTCAAGCCGTATGGCTGTGATTTGTTTCATCCATGTTTCCATTTACAACAGGGATCTCCTTGTAATAAATGGTTTCGTAAACTTCCGGGGCAGATTCATCCAGTGTGGAGATGTCGATCCATTTATCAAAGCCGGGTTTTTTAAACTGTGTAGGTTTCAGGGCAATTTCCCGGTCTTCCTTCCGCATCTTTTTTAAAGACTGGGTGATAACGTAGGAACGGTTTGCAAGGCTGTTAAATCTGCGGTTTGCTCTGCTTCCAAGCCCCGCATCAGAGCAGAAGATAAATTCACTGCAGCCAAAATCTTTTATTACCTTTGATTCAAGAGGTTTTAAGGTTGTCTGTTCATTCTGGTTTCCGGGGAAGATGTCAAAAGCCAGAGGAATTCCATCAGCATCCATAAACAATCCCATTGTAACGATGGGATTAGGGCGGTGTTCCTTACTCTTTCCATAGCGCCTGAGTTCATCTTCCTGTTCAATCTCGAAGTAGTAGTTTGTGCAGTCGTAGTAGAGCACTTTTTTGTTTCTGGGATGAACAAAGTTTGAGTTTTTGTAGAGTTCCTCCTGAATAAGATCAGATTCCCCAGCCATAACCGAGAGTGCACGGTATACATTTGGCAGTTCATACTTTGGCGGTTCAAGCAGTGTTTTACAGTAAGAGAAACTGCTGAGCCTGCTGGAAGGGGAAAGGATCCTTGCATAGATCAGGTCAGTTAAGATGGCTCCCAGGTCATAAGTGTATTTGTGGCGTTTAGAGATTTTTCGACAGATGGCATCGATTTTTAATTCCGTGCACAGTTTTTGGAGGAACAAATATCCGATCTGAAAACAGCGTTCTTCATTCTTAGGTATGTAAGCTTTTCTAGAAAGAGAAACCGACACATCGCAGGTTTTGGCATTGTATTCGGCTGTGTCTTTTTCGGCTTCAGATTTTGCCCAGACCATCATGGCATCAAAGTCACCATCAAACTGTCGGAGCAGCTCATTGAGTTTTCCGAGTTTTCGGTAGATCCGGGAAGAAGTCTTACCGTTTTCTTTCCGGTAGGACTGGTTGATATAAACGTCTTTGTTATTCTCTACACCAGTAATGGAAACATACATAAAAATCACCTCATAAGTATTATAACACAACTAGTGCAAACTAGCACACATTATTTTTACAAATTTGACAAAAAAATAAGCCCAAAGCAGGCTTAAATACAAGATTTGTGTGTTATGAGGTTTAAAAGGAAGTGTCAAACTCCCGTTTGCGAAAATTGTATTTTTTAGTATTTATATGAAATAAAGACATATGAAATAAGGTTGTGATAATAGTAATTGTATACGTTGCAACACCCAAAATTTCATGGTATAATATTTAAATAAAAAATTAGATTTGGGGCGCACAAATAGCAACTCTGAATAAAATCCAGAGTTGTTTTGAATGTGATTATTCATATTAAACTAGACTGGTGTTGCGTTTTGTAATAATTGCTCCATGAATTTTGCATTTTTTTGGTATATTTTGAGACTTGAGTTTTGAGGAAAGTACTTCTGAGGTTACCTTGTTCTTCTTAACTTGTTAGACACTACTTACATACGGTGAATAGTAATGAAGCATATAAAGCGATGGATCTTATTTTTTTCCATTTCATTAGGTTTTTATATAATATTCAAACTTTTTTTGTTCTCAGCTATAGTTGAGTGGCTCAATACATATGCGAAGCTGGATATAATTAATACTAGCGATATTTTATCTGTTGTTTCTGGAGTTGTAAGTTTGGCTGTTGGATTTATGTCTGATTATTATTTTAAACGGCGAGAAGAGAGGATAAATATTCAACAAGAGGCTCCATATATTAATCTTCGTGCATCTAGAGAGCAAGCTATTACAGGGAAAAGATTTATACGAAACAATCATTATAATATACAGATTGAAGTCGGAAAACCCCAACAAGAATTTCGCTATGTTTATTCTCAAATAATAAATACAGGAAATTCTACAATTGTAAATTGCTCTATTGCTAAAAAGCATATTGCTCAGCAAATTAAGCCTCAAGCGGAATATGCCATATGTTTTTTAGTATATGAACCGGTTAAACCAAGATCAAGGCGAAAATATTCTATTAAATATAAAATAGAGGATGGGAGAGGAAAAAAATATATAGGAACTTATATTTTAAAAATAGATATTGATAAACGCGAAGCCTCTTTTTATATTAAAAAGAAACAGAAGGAGTTATAAAGATGAATCGTTACAGAATTTGTGATAATTATAGTACTTCCTATAATCCCAAAGATATGAATGACATATATAGAAAGTTTCAATTTCAGTTTAGCAATATGCTTAATGCCAATGAGATTGCCAGAAGTTTGAATGATTTTGAAAAAATTTATATTCCAGATCCTATGTTTGAAGAGCAGATTTCTATTTTTATGAATTCTATTGGTAGTATGGCACAGTTCTGTGTGGGATATACAGGTATTGGTAAGACCACCACAATTCGACATTGTTTCAAACTTGGTGTTAGTGTAGCACCGGTTTTAAATGTACCTTCTAAACTTACACAAGGTAAATATATGATTATCTTCCCAACATTTCTAAATGGATATTTTCAATCAGAAGATAAACCATTTGATCTTTGTCCTAGAATTTCTTCTGTTTGCACAGCATTGGAGAACGCGCATCCAGATTTGCACGATATTTATAAAAAATTTGAGGAGTTAAAATTATTTTTTGATTTTATTCAAAATCATTTACCACACATTCTTGAATCAGGTGAAAATATAAGTGCTTTAGCTGAGGTTTCAGAAAAAGAATATATTCTGAAAAAACTTGATAGCGCAATGAGGATTTTTCCCCTGGAATATTATACCTGTAAATTGAAATATTACATTTTAAAAAAATCTGATATTTATGATCGATTGGTTATAGTATTGGATGATATTGAAGCAATGCCAGAATCTTTTCAGGAACAGGTAATTGCGGATTATCTCCATTTGTTTGACTGTATGCAGAATACAGAATACCCTCAAGATTCAAATTATCGTGTAAATTTATTGATTTCATTAAGACCACATACTTATAGAATCTTTTCCAATGGAATATACGGAAGAATGTTATCCGCTTACTCTTTTGTATCACCCATTTTAAAGGAAAATTCCGTTGATTTGAATCTTTTATTTAAAAAGCGCTTTGATTTCTATACAGAGATGTCACATACAAATATTGGAAATCCAGAGTCTTGGGAGAGATGCTATGAGCAACTTATGTTAGTAAATTCTCTCTTTGATGGGCAATTCAAAAGAATGATTAGCAATTTGTGTTTTTTCAACGTTCGTACATCGTTAGCCGAATATGCTAAAATTCTTGGGAATAGAGTTTGGGTTCAGGGCAATTCAGCCAGATCGGAGTTTTTTACAATAAGCAGCGATGAATATAAATTTAATGATATTACAGTTCCTAGAGCAATTGGATGTGGAAATTCAATAGTATTTATGGGCATAGATGGTTTCATTATTCCAAACTTTTTTTATACAACTCCTTATATGGATTATAGCATTCAATGCCTGTTGGTAATGCAGTATTTTCATGGGAAAATGCAGATTTTTACAGGTGGCGGTGTGGAATATGGTCTTGATTCCATGATGCTTAAGGACGTTTATGCTGAATGGAAAAAAGTTCTGGATGATGAGCATGTAAAGCAACTGAATATTGCAGTGCAACATCTTTATGAATGTAAGATTTTGCGTAAGTCTATTATGGATTTTGAAGATTATCAAGTATTAGATGTTTCAAAGTCTTTAAAAGACACAAGTCGTCTATATCTATCGCCTAGGGGCGTAGAACTTATGAATATGTTTAGGCAAAGTAGTGTTTTACTTGAAATGTTACGAGAATGTGCATGGCATGAGTATAGAGGACAAGACAGTAATTATTACAATAGGTGTAGCTATGAATTAATACAAAATGGGAAGCAAAATGAACTTTTTATTGATTTATTAGAATATATTGAGATGTTGTGTCAAGCGGAGGAAGACTTCTTCTTTTCGCCAAACGGTATTAATCTGTGTGCATACCGAGAAATATTTGGTTATAATTTGGTGGTTGAAGGACTTATGTTAGGTGTTGAAAAATCTCTTAGAATTTCTGGAAAATTATATAATACGCTGATTGCGAAGAAATTTAATCAAGTGCATGAACGAATTGAGGAAAGTAAGAAAACTTTATGGAGTGATAGTTAACAATGAACTCTGCTTTATTATTTATGAAAATATGTTGTATTTTTAATTAGGTGGTTATTCCTTTTACTTAGTCAGATAGCCACGTATGATAATAAAAGATTAATAAGACTAGGGGCGATAGGATTGGCATCCAACGGTGTCTTCTTCCCCGGCAGATACAGACACGGAAAGCCGACAAAGCCCGTAAACACGGCACTT
>CAQBGY010000358.1:3902-4432 GCA_948759685.1 uncultured Eubacterium sp. | reverse complement strand
TTCCCTACACGACGCTCTTCCGATCTATGCGGTACACGGAGTATCACAATGGCAAACACGTTTTGTTTTCTTTGTGATGCGATCCTGTTCCCGTTTCTTTTTGGGACAGACAAATTTCATGGTTGGAAGGCCGCAGCGCAAATGAGATCTGCTCCCTTCCCGTTTCATTGGGAGGGAAGCATCATGGGGACAGCAGGGAATGCCGTCATCATTTACGACGTAATCCATTCCTTCGACTTTGAGTTTGTTTTTCAGAGGAATATAGGCTTTTTCAAAGGATGTTTCCTGCAGCAGATATTTATAAATCTCAATGGAATCGAAAGCGGCATCCCCCCAGAAACGTTTTGGGATTGATAAGCGGATGCTTCTGAAAGAAATCCTTCAGTGTCGGGACCAGCGCTTTGGAATCTGCAAGGCTCTTGTCCTCGTTCGGAGAATCCGATTTCTTTCCAACGATGATTTCAGGATGGGATTCGAGAAAATCTTTATTGTAAAAGGAAATATGCCTGACGATGCCCAGCCCGTTTGTA
>CAQBGY010000358.1:0-3892 GCA_948759685.1 uncultured Eubacterium sp. | reverse complement strand
GAATTTAAAGGCATAGCAGAAATGCCCATTGATGTACATCTGCCGGATGGCGGGGTTGGCGGCGGAATGGGAAGGCATGGAGCCGTAGGCGGCTTTATAGGGATCAAAGGAATCGTCCAGATCGTTGGCTTTTTTAAAGGATTTGAGTTGTTTGATAATGCGGTTGTCATATTTGGGATTGTTTTCCGTCACCTAGGCTTCAATGCCGGAGGTATCGAAGAGCGCCATGGATGCTTTTTCCAAATCAATCCGTTGGCAGATCGGTTCGGTCAGATCAACAAGGTGATCAAACATAGATTGTAAGTCCAATAAGAAATCGTGCTTGAAACGGGTAAATTTCGATGCGTCAGGGACGACATCAAACCCACAGAAATCCCGTAATTCCTGAGAATATTTGAGGAAAATGATCAGGAGGGAAGTGGTAGGGATCGAGAAAATAAGCTGTAATAACAGAGCCCTGAGCATTGGATAAAGAAGATGCTTACGGGGCCGGCCGGTGGCAGCATGAAAATGAGAAACAAAAGACACCGGAACAATTTCATCAAGGTTGATGGTTTCATCGAGTATGGAAAGAAACTCATATTTATCGTTATCAAATTTATTTTGGCAATCGGTAAAAAAATCTGCCAAAGAAAGCTGTTTGTATGTTATCATATAAGTACAACTCCTTTCTGGTGGATGGTTGATTGTTACTGAACATCTCAATTTTACCACAAACCAGTGAGGGGTTGTTTTATTTTATGACAAAAAGAATCCCGTATTTATGCGGGTTCTGGCATTTCGCAAACGCCTAAATATGGAGAAGCTGGAAGGGAGCGTTATGGAGTATGTGCGGAAGATGGTGGAGGTGATGCTGGGCAATTCCGGGAGGAAGGATGTGGAAGCGGAGCAGGAGACGTTGGGGAAGAAGTTGAACGCTTTGCGGAAAGGGATTGAGAGGATCAGGGTGTTTGGAGAAGGGCGGATTGAGGTGGTTTGGAAGGGTGGGGATATGTTCGGCGGGGAAAACTTGTAAAAATTGTTAGGAAAATTGACGGAGCTATGAGCGGGGGGCTTGTGGCTTTGTTGGCTTTGGGGTATAATAAATTATAATTGAACGAGTAAGGACTTCTCAAAGATTAAAAATATGTGTGGAGGCAATCATGAGGTTTGATAAAGAAACACTTTTTAAAGAGTTAGTAACAAAATATGGACTAAATTTATATTTAGGCGCTGGATTTTCGACTTATGCATATAACGCAGATGGAGAAAGTCTGCCATTAGGAAATGCTATTAATGAAAGGTTAATAAAATTATTCTCTTTAGATGAAAGCAGAAACTTTAGTTTAAGTAAAACTTGTCAAAAAATTAAAAAAGATAATGAGGATATGTTAGAGAAATTTTTAAAAGAAACATATACGGTGAAATCTTTTGATAGAGAATATATTTCTATTACAAGATTGCCAATAAAAAATATAGTAACAATTAATATAGATAATCTTTTGGAAAAGGTATATGATGACCCTGAATCTTCTGCAAATTTATCTGATTCGTCTATATATGGTTCGCTGGAAAAAGAGAAAGTAGTGAATCTATATAAGTTACATGGTTCGGTTACATATCCGTTGGGAACAAAAATGTCATTTACAGAAAAGGAATTAACAGATTTATTTATTAGAGATAAAGGATTGTTTGAAACCGTTTCATTTAAGTTATCTGTTGCACCAACTATTTTTTGGGGGACGAGTTTGTATGATAATAATACTCTTGAATTGATTTGCAATAGTGAATCTTATGCGAAATCTGCGATGCAAAAATGGATTGTTGTATATCCAGATGCTAAAAATAAAGAGTTCATAGAAGACTTTGAAGATTTAGGGTTTAATATAATCGAAGCAGATACTAAAGAGCTAATACAATATTTGAAAGACCAGAGTTATGCTAGAGGAGTAGATATTAAAAAGTATGTTTATAGGGAATATCGAGAAAAATTTCCGGGTAATTTTGTATGTAATGAGCTTAAACAGTCAGGAGTAAGAAGGCCGGTTGTAGATTTTTTTGCAGGAGCAGAACCACAGATATCTGATATTATGTCAAATAATGTATCTAGGATTTCATACTTTAGTAGTGTTTTGGAAGTTATTTTATCTGGAAATATTACATTAATAACTGGTATTCCGGGATGTGGAAAATCGACTTTGTTAATGCAACTGGCTTTTTCAAACGAGTTAAGTGGCAGAAAGTTTTGGTTTAATAATATAATAAAACAAGAAGCAGAACGCTTGATAAAATTAGTCGAAAAAGATGACAATGTAATAGTTTTCATAGATAATCTGTATAATAATATAGATGCTTTACAAGTATTAAAAAGTAAAGATAATATTAGGCTTGTTGTAGCAGAAAGAGCATTAAATTTTGAATATGTAAAGCGGTTTTTAAATATTTTATCAGATAGAATACTTGATATAAGTAATTTAAATTCTGGTGATGTACAAATGGTTTGCAAGTCTATGAATCGTTCGAGTGCCGATGCGATTGATTTAATAAGAGAAAATGAAAATATTTCATTACTAGAGATTGTATTTTTTGTTGCTACTAATGCAGTAATTCAAGATAGAATTAAAAGGTATATAAATGACTTGTTAAGGTTTGAAGATGAAAGTTTAAAAATAAATTTATTAGAACTCTTTACATTGGTTAATTATACGAGCTACTGCGGTATCCCATGTTCAATGGATATGATGTATTTTTATTTTAGTGACGATATTGATTCATATACGGATATATTATATGCATTAGAAAAGATGAATAAAATTATTGTGGAGAGTTCAGAAGATAGCGTCTATAAACAAGATCAGAATTATATGGTTATGCGTAGTAAACTTTTTTCTGAAAAATCTTTAAGTTTAATTGAAAATCATATGATAGCTCAGGTTTTAAATAGGTTTTTGGACAGAGTGAGTACACAGATTATATATAGATATGATATTTTTAAGCGTAGAGCATATGATGCAGATTTAACAAAAAGAGCATTTGACGTTGATAGTGGAATTAAGTTTTATGAAAAAATATTGGAGATTAATCAGTCCCCTTATATTAGACATCAGTACGCTTTGTTTTTGCAAAGAAAAAATTTATATGACCCAGCTTGGAAACAAATAGACCAGGCATATACAGAAAGTAGAAAGAAAATATTTTCGATTGCAAATACACATGCAATCATAATGTTTGAAAAGAATATAAATAATAAGACGAATAATGAAAATGAATTAGTTTTGCTGAAAAATACGATTGATAAATCTTTTTCAACATTAGAATATTGTATTACACAGGATGTTCGGGTGAATTACCATGTACTCACATATTCACGTCATGCTATTAGGTACTATGAAAGATTTGGAATTGATGAATACGCAGAACAATATATAGATAGTGCATTAAATCAGCTTGATATTATTTTGACATCTGGTGAGTATATCTTTCGAGGGACATTAAAAGAATTAAAAAATCTGCAAAAAGAATTAGGTGAAATAAAACAAATTATCAAATAAATATAGCTGTTGAGTTGGAATAAAAAGTTGAAAAAATTTTTGTCCTTTACTTGACACGGGCAGAACCAAAAGACTATGAGGTTTATGATTTTGTTTTGAAGAATTACTATCGGCTACGATTTAGTCCGGCTGTGGCGACTGCTGTAAAAGAAACAGGTCACAATCCTAAACGGGTACAGCGTGAAGTGAGGAAACAAGTACAGAATATCGGGATAGGAACAAAATCGCAACAGGCTTTGAAATTACAGCAGGAGCAGTTAAAAACTCAACGCAAGACTATGAGCCAGAAGCAACGGGAAGCAGAGAAACAGCGACAGTTTGAATTGAAGCAACAGAAAAGGAATGAAAAGCATAGGGGTAGG
>CAQBGY010000357.1:3151-4433 GCA_948759685.1 uncultured Eubacterium sp. | reverse complement strand
TATCTGAATACCATCCAGCTTATAATGCAGAGTCCTTTCTAAATGCAGTACACTCTTTTTCTGTAACAAAAGACAGATGATTACAACTGCTGCCGCATACCTTGAAACTACAGTGGCAGCCGCTGCCCCAACTGTTCCAAACTTCAGAAGATAAATAAAAACTGCATTGCCACAGATATTTATCAAATTCATCATGGCTGAAAGGTACATCGTAATTTTTGAATTTCCCATCGTGCGGAAAATGGCTGCCCCGGATTCATAAACGGACAGCGCCGGTATTGATAAAGCCACAATCAGCAGATAGTTATTGGCGCACCTATATACCCCTGGTGTTATTGCACCAAATACAACGGTAAGGAGAAACTTTCGTATGAGATAGATAAATCCCATGATTCCTATAGATACCAGACCTGAAAACCATACAAGCTGTCCTGATGTGGTCCTTGCCTCTTCTTTTTTTCCCGCACCAAGATACTGCCCGGCCACTACTGCCCCTCCGGTTGCAAAAGCCGCAAAAATGTATATCAGGAGCTGAAATACCGTATCAATCAAAGATACGCCTGAAACTGCTGCCTCTCCCACACTGGAAACCATGACGGTATCAATCATGCCCACCAGCAAGGTAAAGGCAAGCTCTACCATAAGAGGGAATATCAGTTTTAATAATTCTTTTCTGTTAAATAATTTCTTTGAAACAGACATTTATCTTCCCTTCTCTATTCTGATAATGTGAATATAGTATATTCTGTACTATTTAACGTATCAAACACAGATAAATCAGATATAACTTTGCCGATGGGAATAACTTCCATTGTTAAATCCGGATGGTCAGTCTGTGCCTCTGTATATTCTGTTTTTCCACATGGCAAAACACTGTGTTCCAATAACCCATTTTCTTCACAATACCTGATTTTATCCATGCTGATATGATAATGTCTGCTTACTTCCTCTGCCGTCATTTATGCCTCCATTTTCAGTACACCATTTCCAAAAGCCTTCTATAAATATGCTTTCTTAACAGAACGCAATATACATGCTGCTATATTTTGTTTATTCTCCTAATATATTTTTCTTCCACTGACAAGGATCAGGCACAATAACCTTTACAATGTAAAAGTTGGCTCTGTACCTGATATTGTCTTATGTATAATATATATCATAAGGAGAAAGAGAAAAAAGTAAGTGTACCTGAAAGAACCCCGCATTCCTTGATGATTCTTTTCATCAGGTGAAGTTCATTATCTTGTACACTTACATTATAAGATCGGAAGAGCGTCGTGTA
>CAQBGY010000357.1:0-3141 GCA_948759685.1 uncultured Eubacterium sp. | reverse complement strand
AAAGCATTTTGCGTATTCTATAAATTTTGTTGCTGCAAGACTAAAGGGCTGCTGACGTTTCCACGCCAGTACACATGTTGCTGTCAGTTCCGGCGATAACGGACGGTATGTTATCTTTGACTGATCCCAGAAAGGGACAGAACCTTCAATTACCACCGAATATCCCAAGCCGTTCCTTACCATCACCGCCCCATTTGTATTCAGGTTACTGGTAAACAATATATGCAAATCTGCATAGTAATCACCAAACCAACTGGCAAGCTCACTTTGCACATTCAGACGCCGTGGCAGAATCATGGGCAGTTCTGATAAATCCTTCGCACTGACAGATTCTTTTTTTGCAAGTTCATCATCCGGCCGCATTAGCACAACCCACTTTTCCCTCGTATTCAAACGAATAAACTCATACTTTTCAATATCTACCGGTTCCAACAAAAGCCCAATATCAATCAGACCTTTATCCATCTGTTCCTTTACCAAATCTGCTGTTGCCGTAAAAATGTCATAACTTACACCTGAATGCTTTTTGCTGAAATCCCTAATCAGTTCTGACAAAATCTGAACAGAAGCAAGCTCCCCACAGCCTATTGTGATTTTCCCTTCAATTTGTTCTTCCTGCTCCACCAGTTCTTTTTCTGTATTATCTACCAACTGTAAAATTTCCTCTGCTCTCCTCCGAAGCAAAATCCCCTCATTTGTCAGAGTGATTTTCCTTGTACCTCTATGAAATAACCTAACTCCAATTTCATTTTCCATTTGTGATAACTGGCGGCTGAGCGTCGGCTGTGTAATATGAAGTACATCTGCAGCTTTAGTAATACTTTCTTCCCTTACCACAGTGAGAAAATAACGAAGAACACGGATTTCCATAGGAACTGCTCCTCCTTGTAATCGTTTTATTTCATTATAACAAAGCAATGCCCAAGAAACAATAATATTTTCTATTGTTGCCTTTTGGGCATTGCCCTGTTTCATACACACACTCTCTACAACTTTATTCTCATTTGCGTACTGTTCCATTCATCAGAATATCCGCCCGCTGCTCCGGTGTCAGGTTCCTGCACATTAATATCCGAAAAAACAACTCCTGCCCTTCCTCCGGATTCCCTGAATAAACCGTATGGGAATTACGGTAAATCACATCAAACACATTATCCAGCTTGATAAACTCTCCGTTGGCATGTCCATGCCCCGAAAGCTGTTCCAGTGCTTCATCCATATCAGCCAGTGTATCCTCCACCTCTATCAATAATGCCATATCCTTTTTTTCCAAAACTCAATCCTCCCCTGCAATCACTGTTTTTTGTTATCCACCATCATCCTCTGAAATACCCCTGTTTATACCTCACTACAGCCTGTCAGCATTTTTGCCCGTTCTTCCGGTACTATCCCTGCATTATCCAAAATATCGGTCAGACATTCATAAGCATCATCTTCCCCCCGCAGCCTGATTTCAGCACAGACACCATTCTCAATTACCTTACATACCCGGTCCAATTCTTTCAGTGTGCCGCAATCCCTGTCATAATTATCCCATTCCCCCAGCAGGAACACATTCAGTTTTTTGACGGCATCATACAGATAAACCAGATGTGTCATATCCGTAAAAGACAGGACAGAGCCTTTCGCCCGGATTTCCCTCTCCGAGGCTGTCTGCACCCCATCTTGAAAACCCAGACGGTAGGCTTCCTCTCCATATAAGATGTTATACTTTGTCCATTCATCTTCCAGCCGGTCATACAGTTTCCAGCCTTTCTTTAACATGCCTGAATCCTTTGAAAATGCTTTTGATGCCTCATGCAGGCTTTTCATCTGCTGCCGGAATGTACCGCTGTCACGCAGCCTCGCCTCCAATGCCTCTCCGGTACGGGCAGCAAAAAATTCTTCTGAAATCAAATCCAACCCCCTCACTCCCTTCTATTGACGGAAATAGTCCAAATCTAAATTATTCTGTTCCGCCAGTTCCTCCAAAGCAGCACCGTTTATTTCATATATTTCATAATGGCGTGGCTTTGGCTCATTAAAACCTGTAATAATTACATAAAACCTGCCATCTGCGTAGACCAGCGTTTTCCCATGTGCGTCCAGATTTCTGCAGCCCGACGCCTTAATTCCCATATGGTTGCACATATACTGCAAAGCATAACGGCTGGCAGAACAGTCTCCCTTTCCTTTCAGAAAAATATCCCACCAGTTATCATTGTACAACTCATAGTCAGATGTTGTACTAATGTACCATGCTGCCTTTTCTGCTTTTTCTTTTGCGCTCATGGAAGAAGTAATGTATTGTTTCTCAAAATTGGTAAATACAGTATCTATGTAGATATTCATTTCTGAATACGCCCTCACTGCTGCCGTCAGTTTTCTCCCATCCTCCAAAACAGCCGTTACCGTTGCTGTCACACATGGATCAATATAAGCAGGTCCAAAATTCAACTGCAATAACCCATAATCCGTAATCTTAAAGTATTCTGCATCCTCACCGGCTATCTTCCAGTCCCTTACTTCTTTTGTCGTCCCCGACACACGGAAACGGTATTCCCTGATGTGGTTTTTATCATACTGGATATAATCCTTTGTCTTATCAGATAAATAATACAATGTTACATCCCTGCTGTTTAGTACCGGATTATCTGCCACTGGTTCCGGCTTTTTCTTTGCCTTAACCGTAATCCTGCATTTGTATTTCTTTTTGCTATAAGTGGCTGTAACCACTGCTGTCCCCTTTTTCTTGGCTTTGAGGATAACCGTATTTCCCTTTTTCTTAGTAATGGAAACAACAGATTTTTTGCTGGTTTTCCATTTCACTTTGGCTTTTTTAGACACCCCTTTTAATTTCAAATGGTATGTCTGCCCTATGGTCATTGTCTTTTTCTTTGCTGCCAGTTTTGGCTTTGTTTTCGCCTCTGCTGCCATGCCGGGTATCAGCAGGAGCAGCACCAAAGCAAAGAGAATGATTATTCTGCTTTTTCTCCTCATAACTATTTTCCTCCTTATAATCAACTGTGTTATTCTAAAAATAGCATGCTTATCTTTATCTAATAAAATTATACCGCGCTCCATTGCAGATGTCAGCCTGTTAAATAAAAAAGTATGGTTCAATTTTTATCCCCATACTTTTTCATAAACAATGCTATTTCC
>CAQBGY010000356.1 GCA_948759685.1 uncultured Eubacterium sp. | reverse complement strand
ACTCTTTCCCTACACGACGCTCTTCCGATCTAAAGAGTTTACAAAAAGCGGGGAACTCTACTGTGGGAAACAATGGTAAATTTTATTTTCATGCACACGGTACGCGAGGCTTCTATGGCAATAAATATGTAAAAACCATAAAACTTTCGGATATTGGGAATCGCATACTCAAATACACTGGTCCCCTTGGAAAAATTCTTAATATAGCTACAATCGGTGTAGCACTTTCTAATGATTATAATGATTTGGAAAATTATGGTGCCACAGACTTCTATCATACAGCCAAAGCTATTGGTGAAATTATAGGAGGTACACAGTTAGGCAAACTTGGTTTTTCGGCAGGATTATACTATGGAACAAGTACTGGCCCTTTAGGTGCAATATGTATTAGTGCTGGTAGCGGCATTATCGGTTATTATATCGGAAAAGAAGTTGGCGGTCAGCTAGTGGATAGTTTCTATCGAGATAATAATTTATTTATACCATAATTATCAATTACTCATTTATGTTATAGAATCAGATGAAAACTAATCTTGTATATTTTCTAAATGCATTGTATTACAGGTCCTGGAAGAACTGGAGCGAATCAGTAATCTACTGGAGCAAAAGGGTTCCTCGTCCATTTAAAATGACATACAAGAAAAAGAAGAATATGGTGTTGACCATTAGAGAAATAAAAGATTATCGTCATGGAAGAATCATAGGTTTATATGAACAGTATTTCAGAGACCTGTGGGGATTTTTTATACTTCCGTACAATTTTGGGCTATTCGTGGCATTGCAGAGCATAATCCCGTCTACATTCTTACCTTACATACTTGCATTTATTTGTATAATAATAAGCTATAGACCTATTGAAAAGTACGTTTTTTCGCACAACCGATATGTAAAATATTTTAAGGAATTCGAGAAGAAAGACGAGGCTTGGCATTGGAAATGGAAAATCATTGCCCGGCTATTCACTTTCATAACTTATTTAGTGTTTATCGCAGGAGTGTTAGGCGTTGCATATGTGAAAATATACTGTTAGATGGTCTGCCACTAAATATTTAGCTGTCGAAATATCGGATGAAAAACAGATTGGAATATATATTGAATGCGCTATACTATAGTGAATGGAAGATATGGAGTGATATGGCCATCAAGGGAACCAAGACCATTTTTTATTTATATGATATTCCCGATGCCCGACAAAAACGGGACAGGGCCATTAAAGATGCCCGGAACTATCGTGACGGGGGGTACTGTATTTTTGAATACCTATTTATAAAAATGTGGGGCTTTTTTTATTTCCGGTCCCTTTATTGATGCTTCCTGTTTTAGAAACCATAACAACATCAACGATATCCAATATCTGCTGTCTTGCGTGTGGTGGGCTATGCTTTGTTCCGCTATACAGATATGTGTTAAATCATGACAGATATATAAATCACTTTAAGACATTTGAACGCAAAAATAAAACGTGGCATATGAAATGGAGAATAATTGCAGTCGCCTTTTGGATTTCAAGCTATATCACGTTTATTGCAGGAGCGAAAGGCATGATTTATATAAATAAATTATTACGGCCAATCTGTTGAAATTACTGTATAGTCGTATCTCGCGATTTTTGTGTACATTTGTGTCATGTACATAATTATATCGCGTGTGATTGGAACAGCCCCTGATACATATTCTGCAGTTATTTCCATACGGCTGTTGGCGCTGTTGTGGGATGACTGTGGCAATATGGGTCAAGTGATGGTCCCCGTCCGCACCCACGGTGCTGCCAGCGGCGTGCTCAGTATGATTGGCGGTGGCAATTTTGGCAGTGGGTTTGTGTCGGGAGCGGTTGCATCGGGAATAGGCAGTATACCCCATAGCTCAGACGGATTAAGGCTTGTGAAGTTGGTATCCGGCTCAGCTGCCGGGGGGCTTGTGGCCTATGCTTTGGGAGGCAGATTCATTCAAGGTGCAATTCAGGGGCTAAAGATAGGTTTCTTTAATCACTATGTTCATGACACTCGTCTCCATAGAGAACTAATGCAGGATGCAAACGGAAACCTATATGGCGAACTTGCGGAGTTCGTGTGCGAAGGAGAGTACACCGGGACGACAGAAACAAGCAGTGCTTTGGCTGGTGTCGGTGGCGGCCTTGAAACAATAAGCTCAATAAATACTTTTTTTCATAATATTGCAGAAGGATTAAAAAAAGGAGGGAATTCCACAATAGGAAACAATGGTAAATTTTATTTCCACCCTGAAGGGGAGAGAGGCTTTTACGGCAATCAATATAGGAAAACATATAAACTTTCTGACATTGGCAAAAGTGTGTGCAAATATACCCAATCTTTATCTAATTGTTTGGGGGCAGCCGGAGTAGTGTATGGTATTTGCGAAGACTGTCAGGACTATAATAATTTTGGTAAAACATATGGATACCATACAGTCAGAGCCGCAGCGGAATGGTTCGGAGGGTATGCAGGTGGCAGTTTCGGTTTATGGTTCAGGGGGTGGGGCGGCAATGCAATTGCCGGTCCTCCTGGTGCTATGGTTTGCGGTTTTACATTAGGGCTTGGAGGGGCTTGGGGAGGAGCAACCCTTGGAGGAAACTTAGTAGACTGCATTTATCGCACAAATGATTTAATTATCCCATGAATTAATTAAAGATGGAATACTTTTTAAACAGTCTGTATTACGCTTTGTGGAGATTTTTTGTTGTTTTCTATTTGCAAGGTGTAAAAGTTACGCACTATGTTTTTGATTCTTCAGTGGCATTTTTTTTGTCCGGCAGATTGAAGGAATAAACAGGCAAAAGAGGCTTATGGAAGAAACGCTTCAAGATATTTATAACTATAAAACAGGAATACATCTGACGATGTTCAATCAGGTGTTTGACGGGCTTTACTCTATTTATCTATCGCTAATTTTACTTATTGTTTCTGCTGTTTTGTTCAGGATTACCCGTTCATTTCT
Source organism: uncultured Eubacterium sp. (assembly GCA_948759685.1). The sequence goes on along the minus strand of CAQBGY010000356.1, from coordinate 1,483 downwards.
ATTCTCGGCATCTGTAGGAGTGGTCTGTTTTGTAGTCTGTTGGATTCCTTTAAACCGATATGTGCTAAATGATAAGCGATATATAAAATATTTTAAAGAATTTGAACGAAAGGATGAGGCATGGTATAAGAAGTGGAGACGAATAGCGGTTATATTGATAGTTCTGCAGCTACCTGTAATGGCGATTGGAGCTTTGCTCGCTTTTATGATTGTATTCGCAGGCCTTGATTAACTATTGCGTAAGAATATCAAAGGCTCCATACATGCGATTGCTTGCACAAATAGAAAATAGTCGATAAATTTGTGTCATATACAGATACATAGATGTAGCACAGATGACCTGTACAGCCACTGATACTTATTCTGCAGTTATTTCCATACGGCTGTTGACGCTGATATGGGATGACTGTGGCCATACGGGGCATGAGATGCTGCCCGTCCGCACCCACGGTGCGGCCAGCGGCGTGCTCAACATACTTGGGGGCGGGGACTTCGTAAGCGGGCTGGTATCAGGGGCGGTTTCATCGGGTATAGGCAGTATGCCACAAGGGTCAGACAGATTAAGGCTCGTTAAATTAGTGTCCGGTTCTGTTGCCGGGGGCCTTGCGGCCTATGCTTTAGGGGGCAGATTCATTCAGGGAGCAATTAAGGGGCTAAAGATAGGTTTCTTTAATCACTATGTTCATGACGGAAGAGAAAATACCGACTTGACACAGGATGCACAGGGAAATCTACGAGGTGAACTTGCAGAGTTTGTGTGTTGGAGTTAAGCCTTTCTCACCGATAGAATTTGCCCTTCAAATATTTGGATATTTCAATATGTTTTTTGATTCGGTGGGAGAAAGTTTTAAACTGGATAAAAATTCCACCTATGGAAGTAATCACCGATTTTATTTCCATAGAGAAGGTGAAAGAACTTTCCACGGCAATCAATATGTGAAGACAAGGTCTGTGAATAGTATTGGAAGGGACTTCTGTAAACGTACGGGGTTGATAGGCCTGCTTTTGGACTTGGCTTCTATCGGGATGGAATATTCAAAAGACCTTGAAGATGTGAATAATTTTGGTATAACAAATTATTATCGTTCTGTAAAAGCGGCGGGAGAGAGTTTAGGTAGTGTTTTATTTGGGAAAATTGGTGTCGATATGGGCATGCTTATAGGCTCGGTAGGAAGTCCATTAGGAGGACTTGTAGGAGGCGTAATAGGTGGTGTAGGCGGAGCTTTGCTTGGTCAATTTATCGGTGGACAATTGGTTGACAATTATTATAGAGACAATAAACTATTTATACCATAGTAACAATATTAATATAGATATTTTTAATGAACAGATTAGAATGTTTCATAAACGCATTGTTCTATGGCTCATGGCTGCGTCGGAGCAAATCCGGAGTCTATTCTGTTAAAATCATCTATTATTTTTTTCATTCTAAGAGCTTGTTTAAAAACGATTGTTAACAGAAGTGAGTTTTCGGAGAGAAATA
>CAQBGY010000355.1 GCA_948759685.1 uncultured Eubacterium sp. | reverse complement strand
TCCGACAAAGATAGGGATTTTAACTAATTCCCCCAAATTTTCAAACTGAGCCAAAGACATTCAAATGCCCACTTCAGACAAAGTTCCGTTACTAAATCGTTACTAAAAATCAGCCTATAAAAATAGTAACGATTTTCGATGTAAGTCCTTGATTTGTCGCTCATTGACGTTCAAATGTCTGCTTGTAACCCAATTATTAATTATTCCTTTGCAGAGGGAAGTCATTACACCCACTGCAACGGAGCTAAATTAAAAAAGGATATGAGTAAGAGTACATTTAAGATTCTATTCTATCTAAGAAAGAATCAGGTAAACAAAGACGGAACAGTTTGTATTATGATTCGTTTGTCACTTAACGGTGAAATCACACAGTTCAGTTCTAAACTGAGTGTAAAACCGGATGCCTGGGAGACAGTTTTGGGCAAGGCGAAAGGAAATACACAGAAAGCCTGCCAGTTGAATGAAACATTGGAGGACATCCGTGCTTCGCTGAAAAACCACTACCGGGATATTGAAGTGCATGAGTCATTCGTAACGGTAGAAAAAATACGCAATGCGTTTTTGGGAATAACGGCGAAACAAAGAACACTGCTGGAACTTTTCAAGAAACACAATGAGGATGCAAGAAAACTGGTCGGCATCAGCAAGACGCCTGCCACCCTCGCGAAGTATGACCGCTGCTACCGAAGGCTGGAGGAATTTATGAAAGTGAAATACAATATTTCGGATATATCACTGAAGGAAATCGGCCACATGTTCATTACGGACTTCGAGAACTATCTGAGAACAGAAAGCAAATGCAATGAGAATACCACAGCAAAATTCATGCAGACGTTCAAGATGATTGTAATCATCGCCAAAAACAACGGTTGGATTTATACTGACCCGTTTTCCAACTATAAAATCAGACTGAAACGTGTGGACAGAGGCTATCTGACGGATGCGGAACTTCAAAAGATAATGAAGAAGAAGTTTCCGACTAAAAGACTGGAACAGGTACGGGATGTGTTCCTGTTCTCCTGTTACACGGGATTATCATATGTGGACGTGAAGGAACTGAAGGCAAGCGACATCAGAATCTCGTTTGACGGGAAACCGTGGATCATGACGCACCGTCATAAGACAGATACTCCGGTAAACGTACCGCTGCTGAAGATACCGCAGGCGATACTTCAGAAATATGAAGGTCAGCTTCCCAAAGGCCAGTTACTGCCTGTACTGAGCAATCAAAAACTTAATTCTTACTTAAAAGAGATTGCGGATTTGTGCGGTATAAATAAAAATATTACCTTCCACCTGGCACGTCACACGTTTGCTACGACCACCACTCTGGCTAAAGGCGTGCCGATTGAAACGGTGTCGAAAATGCTGGGGCATACGAACATTGAAACGACGCAAATCTATGCCCGCATAACCAATGAGAAGATAAGAAAGGATATGGAGGTCCTTGCGGGAAAACTGGATGCCATGTTATGACCTCCATGCTGAAATTCCATATATAATAATGTATAAAAGTAACTATTATGGTGAAATTTGGCAATTTTGAAGTGGAATATAACCGCAATGCACCTGATAAGGTGAGCGTAAGGATAGAAACGGACGACAAGGGCGAGGTATGGCTACCGAAATGCGACATTGCACGGGCGTATAGCGTGTTTGTACAATCGGTAAATGCCGGACTGAAATCCCTTGCAAAAACCGGAGACTTTGATGAATACCGGGATGTGCGGGTGGAACATTTCACCTATAACGGGAAAGATTGCAGTGTGGACCTCTACAGTCTGGAAACCATCATTGCACTGGGATTCCGTATGAAGGGACTGAAATGCGAGGCATTCAGGAAATGGGCTGCAAGACGGCTGGCAGAGTCTTTTGAAAAGAAGAAAAGTACGGTGATTCTTTGCATGAGCGGCGAAAAGAGAAACAACTGGAACTGAAAACCGCAGGATATGGCGGATATACGTGTCGGGATAGTCTCCCCTGTCCGGGAGGCTGTCCCGACACGTATTTTTCGGGAAAGTTAAAAAAAGAATAAAAATGAAAGTTCGGCAATTCGTAAAATGACAGTAATGTGTAACTTATCCCTCCTTAAATACATATTGTAAAAATACAGAGACATTATGGTGGAAGAATTTGATTTGTTCGAAGAGGTGGAAGTGCAGTTCTGTGACGAGGAATGCACGGCATCGGTGTGGCATGGGGTGAGCTATTGCGAAAGCCTGTTCTGCCGGGAAAAACCGAAATCCGAACTGACGGTAATCGTCAGGGAGGAAGGCATGATGTATTTCCTTGCGGCAGATATGGATGAGTTTGCAGGACTATGCCGGAAACACGGATGGTACATCGTCTCGCACCAGCGGTTCAGCGAGGCGATGGAAATCGGCATGTGTCTGATGGAAGGCGGGAAACATGCGGGATGGTACTCGCTGGGCAGGTCGAAGGAATCGAATGCCATGATGAGGGACGTGCTGAACTTCACATTTGAGAGTGGGAAGCGACCGGACTTCTATCCGTATGAAACGATATTCAAGGGAGAAGTGCTTATAGACGGATGTAAATGTCATTATCTGCATGACTATCACCCCACAAAGATGGAAAAGACGAACGAACATCAGAAACGGGTAAGCAACCTGATTTTCCGTTTCAAGGAGGGTGGACACTGCGGCGAGCTGGTCGCACAAATACTTGCACTGTGCCTGAAGCATACGGGTTTCAATGGCACACAAGAAGATACGGTGCTGATACCGATACCGGCATCGACAAGGGAAAGACAACGGAAACGCTTTCCGGTGGTGTGCTACTATCTGTCGAAATGGCTGGGCATTACGGACGGTTTCAAGGCCATCTGGATAGAGGAAGACCGCGAGCAACTGAAAGGAAAGGGAAAGGATAAGGACATACTGCGGAACCTGCAATTCACACGGCGGTATATCAGAGGAAAGAATGTTGTCCTGCTGGATGATGTACTTACAACCGGGGAGAGCTTCAGGCAACTGCAACGAAAGATGAAACAACTGGGGGCGTTGTCTGTTACAGGGGTGTTTCTGGGAAAGACGGTGTAACCTAATTCTATTGCATATTTAATGACCGACCTGTTCGGGGCGGCTTCATCTGTGCTTCAGTGCCGGATGGAGCCGCTTTTTTTGTGCCCGTATGCGGAAAAAACAGGGATTGAGGAAGGTAAACGAGGAAAATCATTCCCTACTATGGAAATACTATGGATTGTGCCTGCGTGGAGTTGCGCACCTTTGCAGCGTAACCAATACGGAAGGATATGGAAATAATAACGATGGACAATGAGGTCGTGAAGACGATGATGGAGAAGATAGACCGCATAGCGGACTATGTTTTCAAGAAAGACAACGTGCCGAAGGAGGAAGCGGAAATCCTGCTGACGAGCGAGGAGGCGGCGGACCTGCTGAAAATCAGCACGAGAACACTGCAACGGATGCGAAAGGACAAGACTATTCCCTACATGATGGTGAGAAGCAAGTGCCGGTACAGACTGACGGATCTGGAGGAATGCGTGAGACGGAAAATCGTACACTGCAATCCCAAGACGCTGGAGGAGTTCAAGCATAACTACCTGATGACCAGAAAGGAGGCAGATGATGGAAGGGATTGGTAAGGAAATGTTCGAGGAATGGATGCAGCGCCTCATGGAACGGATTGACCGGCTGGACAGCATCATATCGGTACTGATAAACAAGGAAGCGGCGGGCGTGAAGTACATGGACGGAGAACGGCTGTATGACAATCAGGACCTGTGCGAGATGCTGAGAACGAGCAAACGGTCGCTACAGCGGTTCCGCAGCGAATACGGACTGCGCTACCAGAAAATCAGCCGCAAGACCTACTACAAGGAATCGGACGTGCTGGAGTTTATCAGCCGGAACATGGAAGAGGTGACGCTGGACGGCAAAAAGGTGCTGAAAGTGAAGGACGGAACGGGAAAGAAAGCTCCGGGCAAAACGGCGAAAGGGAAAAAAGGAGGCAGAAGGAATACCGGGACTGAAAGGCGCACGTGAAACGTAGGCGAAAAGAGAAACCGGAAGTGGATGGTGAACCGGATGTAAATGGGAAACTGAGGGTGAGACTGATGCAAACCGGGACTGACAAGCACACGTGAAACGGAGGCGAAAAGAAAAATCAGTAATGGATGGTGACCGGATGTAAACGGAAAGTTGAGGGTGAGACTGATGCAAACCGGGAGTGACAAGCGCACGTGAAACGGAGACGAAAAGCGAAACCGGAAGTGGATGGTGACCGGATGTAAACGGGAATCTGAGGGCGAGCCTGATGCAAACCGGGACTGTAAGGTGAACGGGAAACCGGAACGAAAAGAAAAACAGACCTGCACGGGAATACCGGCGGGACTATCATCAAACAATGTAGATACTAATTGAAAAGTGCGCTGTATTCTAATTGAAAAGAGCTCCATCCAT
>CAQBGY010000354.1 GCA_948759685.1 uncultured Eubacterium sp. | reverse complement strand
TTCCGATCTGGTTGGTTGTGTGCATGATAGAAATCCCCATTCTTGATATATAGTATTTTGGTTGCTGCATACAAGATGTGATAGTAATTACCACATCTTGTACACAGTAACAGTCCTAAAGTTAGTTATATATGTTTGGAGAGAGTTTGTCAAGTAGAGGATTCTCTTCCAATAGTCAATTCATAAAATAGAAAACCGATCTGTATAAAAAAAAGAGTCACAAGATAATAATATAATAAATTGCATTCGGGAAGTTTTTTAAATTGGATATAATGCTTCCATATCCCCTCCTTATAAAACAGGTATAATCCTGTGACAGATGGAAAAAGACAAATTATATTTATACTGATTTTGGTACGTTTTTGTAACTTGGAAGAAAAATATCTGCCTATGTTGACTCCAAGATTCAGATTTGACAACATAAGTATATAGAGAATAATACATCCATAGATTTTAGCTGTATATATTCCAAAAAAAGGTATGTGCTCAATAATTAAATGGTATAGCAGTATGGAAAACATTGCAAGACGCAGTAAAAATTTTACAATGTATAGACCAGTACAATAAGCTTTTTTTAGAATAAGTTGTTTTGGAGCGGAAGTATTTTTTAGTGTTTGCCGTACACTGAGCAGTGCATTCCTGATATTGGAGTTTGGGCGGTTTACAATGCAAAGAATTAGATACAACCATACCATTGTATAGTCAAACATACTTGCTTCAATTTTTCCAGTAAGGGAAAAAGGAAGTAACAGGGCTAACAAAATATTTGCTGTAAATGCAAGTTTGTTTGTAGTAGATCTTATTTTATTTACGGGTTTGTTTATTGGTTGTAAATTGTTTATAGCAGACATGACTCATTCTCCCAGTTTCTTGGTAATGTATTTACATTTTTATCATTATCAGAGGAGGATTCCTGTGATTTTGATATTGCATCTAGAAATACAATCATAAGATGTTCCCTGTCAGTTGGAATACTCTGATTCGAGCATCTTATATATGTTCTCATTAACTCGCACGAAATGCTGCCCCTGGCAAGGATTTCATTCATAATTACATAGTCAAGAGGATTTCCGGTTTTTCTTTTTGAGGAAAGCTTTTTGTACACCAGATTAAATATTTGTGGCGTAAAAGTTGGTTCAGTGCCACGATAGGCTTGTTTATAATCTAAAAAATTATAAACACCTGTCTTAATGGCATCCGCACATGACGGAAAGTTTGGTTCATGTTTAAAACTAAATAACAAAAGATTATCATTTGTGAGTTTCGTAAATTCTTCGTTGTTTAAATTTTGTATTTTAACATTCAAGTGTTTTGTTAAGATATTATTATTTTCCTGTGATTTTTCTTCGAGTATTGCATACCATTTTGCACCTTGGAAATTAATTTTATTTGCGATAACTGTATCCTCCTCCAGTATATAGAGTGATGAATTATGCTTGTATATTCCGCTGGAAAGGGTGAGGCAATGGTTTTTATAATTTATATTTAGACCACTTATTACGCCCTCAGAGTATTCCGTTAAAATACCATGAATTAGTTCTTTGGGGTATTCATACATTTTTTTCAGTAATACTCCAGTAATAAGGCTTCCGCTTGGAAAGCTTAATATATAATCAGTTAACATAATATCTCCTTTCATTTATTTGCAGTTTATTCCGTCAAAACGGGTGGTAAATGTAATTTTCTCGTATTGTAAATTATCCTTGCCCATAATTCGAATTTTTTCAGTGTTAATATTATCGCCTTTTCCGTTTTGTATATATTTAATGATTTGCCACAGTGTAAAGCTAAATCCGTTATTATTCGGCACTACAAAAATAAGTAATTTGTCGATTGACTCATAATTAAGGGTTTCGATAAGGCGGTCAAGAACAGTTGTTGTATCATCAGTGATATTCCACTGGGCAAAATTTTCAGGTGCATGTTCAAGTATTTCTTTTTTAAATTCTTCAATGTTCTCAATATCCCTGCCTTCAGGGAAATGTGATTGTATCATGATATCCTTTCGATAATCTGCACTGCTATTTTGAACCAGATTATTACTCACAGTTAAATGTATCCAACCAGGAGTTATTTCACGCCGATAAATTGTTATTTCTGGCATATATACTTTGTTTTCCTGTACTGAGATTTTTCCGCCATCAAATAACATTTTTGAAGTAAGGGAATCTTTATCAACATTAACTTTATAAATGATATTTGGCATTTCGGTTCTTATAGTGGAAGATATCTTGCCGTATGCTTTATCACTTAGATATTGGATGCATCCTTCTACGCAGGCACGTTTCTTTTCCTCTGCTGTTTCGATTTTTGTACCACCCCTCAGGCTTTTTCCAGGAACAAATTCTTTGAGCATATCCTGAAAAATATTTATTCTGCATGATTGCCCTGACAGGTGCAGTTTACGATACCTGCTTGGTAATTCGTAACTAGAGCGTTCAGTTCCATCCGCTTTCAAAAACATTACAGAGAGAAGATAATATATCTGTGGTTTGAGGAGAGCAATCAATTCTTCGCGGTTGAGGGATATGTCGGGTATTCCATCGACCTTGTCTAATTGTAAATTATCTGTTTTATTATTTAAGTTTTTATTGATATAGAAATAGATGTTAGTACTTTCCGGTTCAAGATGCAGCGCTTTGGATTTATTATTAAAATCAATGGAAAAAGTGGCATTTTCCGAATATAAAGCAATTTTCCACTGCTCTGCAAGCTGCCATAAATAATTAAAATTATGTCGAGCCATTCTTGAATTATTAACACCCGTACCTATAATATCTGTATTGTTAAAATCAGTTGGTATGACCCACTCAGCGTCTTTGCTTTTTTGGTCAAGCTGGTCGTAACAATCAAATCTTCGTTTTTTTTGAATACACATATCAATATGTGAGAGGTAGTCTCCTGTTTCATTTGTTAATTTCCCAGTTGATTCATCAAACTTATGGTATATTTCAAGGTTATTTATTATTTCTGCTGTGCTTATTTTATTATCTGTATTGCAATAATAATCTTTTATACGGATTTTTAAAAATTGAAATATCCGGTATGTCAGATCATTTCCTCCCAAAGCGGATTGACCATTTTCAAATTTGGTAGTAATATCAATTTTTGTTCCAGTATCTGTCAGACTAAAATGGTAGGAGCAGTTTGCTGCGTCAGTTGTTCCACCACCACAGTCAATAACCATTAATTCACCGTCAGCTTCCCGTCTGCCATATTCGAATTCTTTTCGAAATTCAGAGATACGTTTATATATTATGGCAATTGCCTCGTCAAGACTTTGATCGGCTGGTAGGATTTCGTATTCGTTGCTAAAGCATTTAAATTTTTCTGTAATAAAATCATTGAATAATTCTTTACATTTTACTGGGGCGGAAAAGTGCAATTTCCTGCATCTTCTTTTTAATTTAATTTCGGCAACGGATATTACATATTTTATATATTCCACAATAATGTCTTTTGCAAATAAATTATAATTTGAGCACTCTTCTCCTTTCTCGTCGGTACCTTCCATTATTTTAAAATTGTCTTCTGAAACAATCCATTGCTTTATATTATAAAATATTGTTCCTGCAAGTTCATAATTATTGTCAATAATATGTTTTTTGGCTTCATATCCAAATAAAAACTTATTTTCATCACTACAGAGGTCATTTAGGTAAACAATAGTGGGAAGGAAGTAACTGCTTTCCTTAGCGGGATTTGTAATGTCATCAAATTTTACAAGTTCAGGTTTTGGACCATATTCTGTTCTGATCCATGTGCCTGCGGTCGTATTGCTGGTGCCGAAGTCAATGCAGAGAACTTCGTCAACTATTGGTAGTGATGTTATGTTAATTTTTATGTCTTTAGAAAAAAATCTTGTGAATGTTTCATTTGCAAATATAATTTTGTAGTTGATATTGGTTTCTTGAATATCTACTCTGATATTTTTGCTGAGAGCAGCTAAATAATAATGATCTTTTTCCCTGATGAAATTACCCCAGATTATTGGCTTACCGGTGTGGAGCGAAATGACCATAAAAAATTCGGTGTTAAGAGAGAGTGGAGGTAGAATCCAGATTTCATCAGATCTTGTGATTGCTACCCCGGTTCTTTTCCCAAATCCGTTGGTAAAATATACTTTATTATCTCTGCGTACATCACAGCTTTCATTAATTGGTTCAATATTTTTGTTCCCCAGTATGTCATTATAAAGTGTGACTGCTTCAGAAAAGTCTGATGGCACGTCGTACCCTTCAAATATAATCTCATTTTTAGTATGATATTGTGTTTTGAAGCGTGAAAAAAAGGATGGCTTATTAGACCCCTTATCCTCAGGAATTAGTATGTTTATTTCTTTAATAAAAAGTTCTTTAAAATCTAAACGGTAGTTACAATTAAGTACTTTTGTGCTGTCTATTCCTAAAACGGTTAGGAAATCATAAATATTAGAATTAGAATAAGTGTAGTGCCCATTTTGG
>CAQBGY010000353.1 GCA_948759685.1 uncultured Eubacterium sp. | reverse complement strand
TTTTCTCATTGGTAAGCCCGTAGGTTTCTTCCAGATAGAGAAGCAGATACTTCATATCTGTATCGTTCAGGGGGGTGCTTTCCCTGTGGAAGCCGATGGGCTTTATGATGTCCTTGCGGTCAGTCAGGATATTGTATGCGATAGCCCCGGAAAGCAGCGGGTCACGCTGGAATACAGTCAGGCAGTTCCGTATACTCTGACGGACGCCGCCTTTCTCGGTAGTTTCCAGCCCCTCCTTGATTTCCTCAATGCTCTGGGGTGGCTGCATGGCGTTCATGGTGTTTTTTAGTTCTTGCTGCGTCTGCGGCGGCAAGCTCTGCCATTCGCTGTTCAAGCTGTATCACATCCTTTCCGTAGTCCGTAATCAAAGCCGCTTTTTCCTCTGTTTCCCCGAACAGCAGCACATCCAGCAGATACTCCACTTGGTCTTGCTTCTGTAAGGCTTCTATAAACCGGGGATGAAAGGCTTCCTCCGGGGAGTGTGGGGCGTAGTCCGTTCTCCATGCCCGAAGCAGATGGAGATAATCGGCAAGAATACGGAAGCAGCGGCTCTTTGCTTCTTGAAACTGTTCCTCCGGGGATTTCTGCCAGGGCTTGGGCTTTTTTGCCTTTCCCGGCGGCTTCCAGTCCTCATAGGAAAGCCCGAAGTCCTGTGCCAGTTGTACGGCGGCTTCTTTCTTTCCCAGCCCATACAGGGCGGCGGCAAAATCAATCACATCCCCATCCGCACCGCAACCGAAGCAGTGGTAACGCCGATCCAGCTTCATGCTTGGGGTTTTATCGTGATGGAACGGGCAGCAAGCCATCCCGTTCCGCCCTGCATGGATTCCATAATGCTCCGCAGCCTGTCTGGTTGTGACGGACTGCTTCACAGCTTCAAATACATTCAAATCTGTCCCTCCTTGAAAAAAAGAAAAAACACCTGACATTCTCTGATTGAAAATGGCAAGTGTCTGTTAAAGTTCCATATCCTGTTGTTTGCGTTTTGTCTGCGCCGGGATAGTTCTTTTAGCCTTTTTCTCGTCCACCTTATCCTGCAAGGCTTCCTTGATGGGCTGTTTCTTGGGTGGCTCTTTACTTTCCTCTGTGCCGGGTGTGGCTTTCCGTACCCAATAACGGATGTCCCGCAGCTTCTTCAAATCCTCCTGTACCTCGGTCAGCGGTACTTTCAGCTCTGCGATTTCGCTGAGAAGCGTTTCCTGCTCCTCTTGCAGTTCCTTTTGAGTGCTGTCCTTATCGTCCGGGTGCTTAGCAAGGTAGGCGGCGGCTTTCTCATACCGGGCAACCTCCGGGTGTTCCTGTTTGAATTTTTCCTTTGTTTTCTTAAAAAATATCTTCTGGTACTTGTCATAGACGGGCTTACATTCCTTGCTGTCTGTCCGGCTGGCAAGAATCCCGTCAATCACTTTGCTGCGGGCTTCCTTTGGCTTCATCTGATTGCGGTAATCTGCGGCTGATTTCCCGGAAGATTCCAGAAATGCTTCTAAGTCCTCCACAGTGGAAAGCCCCTTTTGCCGGAGATAGGACAGGGCTTCGCTGACTGCCTTTAAGTCCTGTGAAGTCCCCCGGTTCTGTCCAGCCCTTGTCCAGTCCTTCCGTTCTTCCTTTCGTATCTCCATATACTTCATCAGCAGATTGGGAAGAAGTGTTGCCTCCTCCGCCGCCTTTTGTGCAAGCAGCTCTTTCCGTTTTTCTCCCAGCTCGGTAATCCAGCCTTTGAGGTTTTGGATAAGCTGCCGGATGGACTTCATCAGGCGGTTGGCGGCTCTGATTTCCCGGTTCAGGTTGCCGATATTCGTCTGGATACCACGCTTTTCCATCTGCCGGACAGCAGCCCCCTCATGGACAGTAGGGACAATATCAAGCCCCTGTCTGGCATAGGAACGCAAGTCCACACGCTCCGGGCGGTCATTGGCTTCCAGATAGCGGTTCTGGATGACCTCCCATTCATGCCGCCAGATTTCACAATACTTCTGGTCGTTCCAGTCAACCGTATCTTCTTTATGGCTTTTCCACCTGCCGGACGGCAGCTTTATCCGTTCCCCGTTTTCGTCAAGGTCATAAACCTTGCGGCTCTTGGGAAGCCATTTTCCATGTTCGTCCATTGCCCTCATAGTCAGCATGACATGGGCGTGGGGATTGTGTCCCGGCGGATGGGGGTCATGGATGGCAAAGTCAGCAATCATGCCTTTGGAAACAAACTGCTGTTTACAAAACTCCCGGACAAGGACAGCATACTGGTCAGGTGGTATCTCTCTGGGGATGGTAAGCACCCACCGCCTTGCAAGCTGAGAGTTCCATTGTTTCTCCACCGCTTCGGCGGCGTTCCATAGGGTATTGCGGTCTGCATATTTCTGTGGGGCATTTGCCGGGAGCAGGATTTCATTGTGGACGATACCACGCTTTTCCGGGTAGTGCTTCACTTGCTGGTCATATTCACAGAAAAGCTTTTCGCCACTCTGGTAAGCAGCGGCGGCAACCGCAGACTGCCGCTGGCTTCGCTGTACAATCGTGATTTCGTTGTGTGGACAGGGCATTTCGTGTCCCTCCTTTCTATGCTTGGTGGATGGGGTGGCGTTTTGCCACCTCATTTTGGGCAGAAAAAAAGCAGGAGACCTTTTTCAGATTTCCTGCTCGGTATGCCGCTGGGCGGCGGGTATTTAGTTGTAAAAGTTCGGGGCAAGTTGACCCGATGTAGAAAAATAGCAAAATGGAATTTCAAGCTTCTACTGACAACAAATAAGCAAGCAAATCCTCTTTACTAAGAGGTTCGCAATGACTTAGTATGCAATATTTACAATCGATAGATTGAATAGTCTGAACCAAAGAATACAGTTTATCCTTATCCATATATCCATTATTAAAGAAATCTTCACTCGTTGAATCTCCTAAAAACAAAACTTTTTCTTCTGGCACATAAACACAAGTAGTATCTTCTGAATGTGGCGAAATTGTATGAAAGATTTGTGCAGTAATGCCACCTAAATCCAAAGTCATTTTATCCGAGAAAGTTATGTCGGACAGCACAATACTTAATTTGTCCTGTCCGCAATATTCTTTTCTAAAATGAATATCTTCCTTTTTCAGAATTTCGATATAATTGAGGTTTTTTGCCTGTTCTTGCTGGTCTTTGAGGAACTCATTTGTTTTGCCATAGGCAATACTTATTCCATTGATTGCGTGCATACCAAAGGTGTGGTCATAATGCCAATGTGTAATAACCGTAAAATCCGGCTTGTTAAACTGTTCCGCTTCGATTGCCCTGTAAAAATCCTGAACATGAGATGCCGAATATCCAGCATCAATCGCCAGAGAAATTTTATCTCCTTTAAGATAAGCTAACATCGGTCTGTCCACTTCGGGGGCGTGTTCTAAAAAATAAATTCTGTTGGTTAATTTATTTAATCCCATTTTTTGTCCCACCTTTCAGGTAATAATTCTTTCAATGTAACCTTTTGGTCATTGTTAATGGCAACTACTGTATTTTCATTATCCAGATCTAACTGTGAAATCAATTCTCTGCATCTTCCACAAGGCGACAGGATGCTGCCATCTTCATAAACAGATACAATTCTTTTGATTTTCGTTTCTCCATGTTTCAGCATTTCGGCAATAGCTGCCTGTTCTGCACAAATTCCAATTGAACAGGGCACATCAATACAAATGCCAGTATAAACAATACCACTTACTGTTTCTAAAGCACAAGCCACATGACCTGCTTTACCATTTTTCTTTAAATTTATGTTTTTTACCGTACACAAGGCAATATCATATAAGTCTTTCATCACTATCTTCCTTACTTAAATTGTTATCAACATCATTATACTGTATTGCCTATCGAAAAGATAGCATATTTTATGAAACTTGTCGGCTGGGAACAGCTTGCAAGGCAAGGTGTCCCCAGATGGCAAGTCCACAAAAGGGTAGCTGGCGGCAGCCAGCGCAGGGGAAGCGTAGCGTCCCCTGTTTGATTTGGAGCAGACCTTGACTGCGGAAAATCACAGCCCTCCGGCGAGGAGCCTTCGGAGAACGCAATGCACCAACCTCTGGGTGGTGTATAATTGCGCCCTATCCGAGTTCTTGGATAGGGCGCATTATCCGAGATAAAAACTTATCCGAGGTAAATTGATTAAATCCGATGAATACAGCATTTGAAAACGATTATCTCGGATAATTAACCCCGCTTTCAATTGTGGGTGATTTGTACTTATCCGAGATAATTGGGTAAATCACACCTTTGCCTCTGATAATTTTTGAAATGGCAGTTGCTCTTTTCATAAATAATTATCCGAGATAATTTCTTTGAAAGCCTTTCATATCGGCAGCTTTGAGAGTTACCTCGGATAATTGGAAATCTCGGATAATGCGCCCTTAGTAAACTAAGGGGTTTCCGGCTTCTCCCGTTCCAGCATTTTTTTCAATAGTTCCTGCGTGTCCTGCCTGTGAAAAATGAGTTTCAACAACAGC
>CAQBGY010000352.1 GCA_948759685.1 uncultured Eubacterium sp. | reverse complement strand
TCCGAGGATGGACGAATTACCACCAGTCTGTGTGTGCGGCAGAAGCGTTTGCACACCTGGACTATATTCTCTATGAGTTATTGTGGAGATGGGCGAAAAGACGGCATCCGAAGAAAGGGCAATGGTGGGTTTCCACAAAGTATTGGCACCGCAGGGGCAACCAGAATTGGGTATTCTCTACGGACACAAAAGAGCTGATACGGGTAGACCATACGCCGATTGTCCGTCATACAAAAGTAAGGGAAGCAGCCAATCCGTTCCTTGATACGGAGTATTTCAAGCAACGCAAGTTTAATCAGGGAATGAAGAAACTTTCAGGAAGATTCAAACTAATCTGGAAGAATCAAAATGGCTGTTGCTATCACTGTGGAATGCCACTGGATATTTCGGACGAGAGGGAAATTTTCTTTAAAGTACCAAAGTCCTGCGGTGGCAAGGAGGAAGTGGCTAACATGGCGTATGTTCATGCTGACTGCCAACGAATCTATCTTGAGAGCCGCTCGAAAGAGTGATGAAATGCTTGAGCCGTATGAGTGGAAACGCTCATGTACGGTTCTTAGGCGAGAAAGGGCGAGCAATCGCCCCGACTTAGCCGACTATTTTGCCCTTGTGGGTGCGCTCAATGGACAGGTGGTAAGGCTTGCCACCAATTCAAAGGACTTCTTAAACCCGATGGACATCCAGCTTTCCCATAAGAACGACAGGGAAGCGTTAAAGCTGAAATCAGACTTTATCATTACGCTGTGCGATCTGATTGCGGGAGGGAAAAACGGTCTTGAGAACGACGAAAAAGGCATTATCGACACCTGCATCAAACATATTTATGACAGGTATTTTGCAGAGCCAAAACCAGAGAATATGCCGATACTGGAGGACTTGTATAATGCGCTGTTAAAGTTTGAGCCGAAGGACGTAGCCCCGGAGATGCAGAAGGAGGCGAAGCAGAAAGCGGTGCGGATTGCAAACAGCCTTGTTTTGTATGTGCATGGTTCACAGAATTATTTTAACCACCGTACAAACGTGGATTCACAGAACCGCATCATGTGCTTTGACATCAGGGATTTGGGAAACCAGCTCAAGGAGCTTGGAATGTTAATCGTGCAGGATGCAGTCTGGAACAGGGTGTCGCAGAACAGGGAGCGTAAGATTGCCACAAGGTACTACTGTGATGAGTTCCACCTGCTTTTGAAAGAAAGGCAGACAGCAATCTATTCGGTGGAGATTTGGAAAAGGTTCAGAAAATGGGGCGGCATACCGACAGGATTGACGCAGAATGTGGGTGATTTTTTGAAATCGGAGGAAATCGAGGGCATACTCGGAAACTCCGATTTTGTTTATCTCTTGAACCAGAACGCAAAAGACCAGGCGATACTTGCCGACAAGCTGGGGCTTTCGGAGAAGCAGCTTGCCCATGTGACCAATTCCGAGCCGGGAAGCGGGCTTATCCTGTTTGACAACGTGGTTATCCCATTTATCGACAAGTACCCGACAGACACAAAGACCTATGCGATCATGAACACAAGACCGGAGGAAAGCGTGAAGCAGGAGGAAAATGACGGGTGTTGACTTACAATAAATAGTTATACTTTGACAAAAGAAAGCTATATTTTACAATAAATGTCCATAATAGCAGCTCGAGTGTGATTTTTACAATAATTATTCATACTGGCGCACTGGTATTTACAATAAAAAGTTATACTGGTGCGAAAACGCTGAATGGATTGATTGTAAGAATGGCTTTTAGTATCAGTTGTGGTATTGCTGTTGCGTGGAATGTTCTATGCGGTGGCATTTTTTATTGGAAATCCAGCGTTTGTATAACTATATATTGTCAAAATGGAGAAAGGAGTATGAGTTATTATTGTTAAGAAACAACGGGGAAAGCGGGGTGTCGGAAGATAAAAGCTGACAGAATTATCAATGGTGACTGCCTCTGTGTTTTGAAAGAAATGCCGGACGAGAGTGTCCACTGCTGTGTCACATCGCCGCCCTATTACGGGCTGCGTGATTACGGCATGGAGGGGCAGATCGGCAGGGAGGCAGCACCGGAGGAGTATATTGCGAAGCTGGCAGAGATTTTTTCAGAGGTTTACCGTGTACTTAAAGCAGACGGAACCTGCTGGCTGAATATTTCAGACACTTACTGCGGCACAGGGAGCAAAGGGAACTGCAAAGACCCAAAGAACCCGGAGGGGAGGAACGGTCAGAAAGTTTCCATAGCCCAGAACGTAAAAGGGTGTAAGCACAAGGATTTAATCGGTATCCCGTGGATGCTGGCATTTGCGCTAAGAAACAGCGGCTGGTATCTGCGCAACGATATTGTCTGGCAGAAAGGGAACGCCATGCCGGAAAGCGCAAAGGACAGGCTGACACGCAGCTATGAGCATATTTTCCTGTTTGCCAAGTCGCAGAAATACTATTTTGATGCACTGGCGATTGCAGAGCCGATAGCGGCAGACACGGCAAGGCGGTACATGGGAGGGCGTGGCAACAGCCATAAATATTCTGATGAAGTACCGGGACAGGCAGGGGTGCAGGGACTTAACAGACCACGGAAAGCAGGGGAAATCAGGGAAAGTGATATTTCCCCTGTCAGGAACTGCCGGGACGTGTGGCTGATCAACACTGTGCCTTACCGTGGAAAACATTTTGCGGCATATCCCCCAAAACTGGCGGAGAGGTGCATACTTGCAGGCTGCTCGGAGGGCGGCATTGTCCTTGACCCGTTTTTTGGAAGCGGCACAACGGGGCTGGCGGCGGCACAAAACGGCAGGCATTATATCGGGATTGAGCTGAATGGGGAATATTGTTCCCTTGCGGGGGAACGGATAGGAGGCATTATTGAAAATCGGGCTGATTGACGTGGACGGACACCGTTTCCCCAACCTCTGCCTGATGAAGCTGTCCGCTTACCATAAGGCAAGGGGTGATACGGTGGAATGGTACGACAGTGCGAAATGGTATGACCTTGTTTATATGAGCAGGGTATTCACGGACACTTACTCTAAAGATTATGCAGGGAGCGTAAAGGCTTACCATGTCATAAAAGGCGGCACAGGCTACGGTCTTGACAATAAGCTGCCTGATATTGTGGAACATATGCACCCGGATTATGGGCTGTACCCGCAGTTTGCAGGCACAGCCTACGGCTTTCTTTCCAGAGGATGCCCCCGTGGATGCGGATTCTGCATTGTCGGGGAGAAGGAGGGAAGAAAGACGGAAGCGGTGGCTGACCTGTCCGAATTTTGGGGCGGGGAAAAAGAAATTAAGCTCCTTGATGCCAATATTTTAGCCTGCCCGGATTGGGAGAGGCTCTTAGGGCAGCTTGCGGACAGTGGGGCGGACGTGGACTTTACACAGGGGCTTGACATGCGGCTGGTTACGCCGGAAAAGGTGGCGGCATTAAACAAAATCAGTACAAAAATGCTGCATTTTGCATGGGATAACCCGGAAGATGACCTGACACCGTATTTTAAGAAGTTTTCAGAACTTACAACGGTGAAGGACAGGCGGAAAAGGCGTGTCTACGTCCTTACCAACTACGGAAGTACCCATGAACAGGATTTATACCGCATTTATACGCTTCGTGACATGGGGTATGACCCTTATGTGATGGTGTATGAAAAGCCGACTGCACCGCCGGAAACACGAAGGCTTCAGCAATGGGTAAACAATAAATGGTTTTTCAGGGCGGTGTCAGACTTCCGTGATTTTGACCCGAAACACAGGGGAAAGAAAAGCGTGGAAACAGAACTGGCGGCTGAACGGAGGTGAAAAGCGCAATGAAAAACAGGGCTGCAGCCATATATATGACAGAAAATATCACGCTGTACCATGCTGATTTTTTAAATATTTCAGCTAACATGGAAAACGGCAGCGTGGATATGGTCTTTACTGACCCGCCGTTTGAACTGGTGGGAGGAGGGATGAAGAACGGAAAACTCAATTATAAAGGCGGGGAGGTATTCTCAAACTGTGGATTCAGTACGAAACATATTGCATTTAGCAGGTGGATACCGGAAGTGTACCGGATATTGAAGAATGACAGGTATTTTTATGTGATGAGCAATGACCGGAACATTTTTTCTATACATGAAGCCTGTATAAAAAATGGGTTTAAATTCTGTGAGCTGCTGGTAATGGATAAGAAAATGACAGTACCCTCGTCCTATTATCCCAAACGTGCAGAATTTATTCTGATGTATCGGAAAGGCAGATACCGTAAGCTGCATTTTACAGGCTCGACGGTTTTGGAAGCGAAACTGCCAAGAGGAAAGGAAAAGCGGCATCCGACAGAAAAGCCAGTATCCATGATTGAGCATATAGTCAGATGTTCCACACTGGAAAATGAAGTGTGCCTTGACCCATTTATGGGAAGCTGCCCGGTCGGGGAAGCGTGCATGAAAGCAGGACGGCAGTTTGTCGGGGCAGAAATCATATGCACCAACTTAATTACACTTCCATAATAAGACGTTTTCTGATATAATAA
>CAQBGY010000351.1 GCA_948759685.1 uncultured Eubacterium sp. | reverse complement strand
GGCCGAAGAAAAAGCAGGGAAAACGGGAAGAAGACCTGGACGGGATTCCGGTAGTTGTGGTGGAACATTCCATGACGGATGGGGAACTGGAAGATAAATTTGGAAAGGACGGCTGGAAACAGCTCCCGGATGAAGTGTACCGCAGGTACCGCTTTACCCCGGCGAAAATCGAGGTGGAAGAACATCATGTAAAGGTTTATGCCGGGAAAGAAACGGAAGAAGTCATCAAAGCGCCGCATCCGCAGACTTTATTAAGGGGGAGCCTTGTTTCCCCTTCGCTGGAGGCAGCGGTAATAAACGCAAAGTATGTCAATGCCGTCCCTCTTTACCGCCAGGAGCAGGAGTTTGAACGTTATGGCCTGCACATTTCAAGACAGAACATGGCGAACTGGACGATCCAGTGCGCAGACCGTTACCTTGCGGTCCTCTATGATTACCTCCACGAAAAGCTGTACGGCTACCACGTCCTGCAGGCAGACGAGACGCCCGTGTTGGTGAATAAGGACGGCCGTCCTGCCGGGAGCAAAAGTTACATGTGGGTATACCGCACCGGACGGATGTACACAGAACGCCAGATTGTCCTGTATGAATACCAGAAGACGCGCAATGCCAGCCATCCCAGAGAGTTTTTGAAAGATTTCAACGGCGTATGTGTCACGGACGGATATCAGGTCTACCACACCATTGAAGGTGAACGCGAAGATCTGAGGATTGCCGGATGCTGGTCCCATGCCAGGCGCAGGTTTGATGAAGCAGTAAAAGCGCTGCCGAAAGCAAAGCAGAAGGACAGCCGCGCATATCTTGCGCTGACCATGATACAGGCGATCTACCGGGAGGAAAAACAGTTAAAAGATCTCCCGGCGGAAGAACGGAAAAACCGCCGCCAGCTGAGCGTAAAGCCCCTGGTGGAGGCTTATTTCACATGGGTTCGTGAAAACCTTCCGAAAGTGCCGCAAAAAAGCAAGACGTGGGAAGGTTTCAATTATTCCCTGAACCAGGAGAAATACCTGAAAGTGTTCCTGGACGATGGCGAAGTGCCGATGGACAATAACGCTGCGGAACAGTCCATCCGCGGATTCTGCATCGGCAAGAAAAACTGGGTGATGATCGATACCATTGCCGGTGCAAAGTCCAGCGCCATCATTTACAGCATTGCGGAAACCGCAAAAGCAAACAATCTGAAACCGTATGATTACTTTGAGTATCTGCTTACCGAGATCCCGAAACATCTGGATGATACAGACCGCAGTTTTCTGGATGACCTGCTCCCCTGGTCACCAAGCCTGCCGGAGAACTGCCGGAAGCCTGGTAAGAATGAATTGAAATAAGACTGGAGCAGATCTGTTTCTATCTTACAGGTTTGCTCCAGTTTTGTATAGGTACGCACTATCTACCGTTTACGATTAAACGACTTCGGTGCATTAATTAAAAACGAAGGGAGAGAAGATTGAGTATACAGAGATTCTATAATGGTTATAGGATTGATGTTTCATGGTGTGATAAAACTTTGGGATTTCAGTTTACCATTTATGATAAAGATGGTAAAAAGGTTTCAGGTAGTATTGACCCATATTGTTTTGAAGAGTATGCATTGATGGAGGCTATACAGAAAGTTGACGCTATTATTGGGAGGGGTGATTGATATTAATAAGAAATGTGTTGCTTTAAGTCAGGAAGAATATCAAAGAAGCATAGAATTGTTGCGCAATGGTTTTATGCTTTCTGGGGTACTGGTAAAACCGAATGAGCGTATTGCGACTATCGAGGTACTCCAAGCAACTTTAGGATTAAGACTTGGAGATATTTTAAAGCTAAAGTTATCAAGCTTCATTCGTGACGGCGACAGATATCGTTTGGATATCAGGGAAGAGAAGACTGGCAAGATACGTAATTTTACAGTGCCTAATGAGGTATATTCATTTGTGCAGGACTATTGCATAGAAGGGGGTATCTCAAAAGATGCTAAGTTGTTTGACATTTCCAAAAGGCAGGTAGAGCGTCACTTGAATAAGGTGTTTATGAAGATGGAACTTCCTCTCCGCAGTTACGGCAGTCATTCTTATCGTAAGTTTTTTGCTACAAAAGTTTATACTGATAGTGAGTTTAATGCAGAGCTGGTGCGCGTGTTGCTTCAGCACTCAAGTTTAAATACTACACAGAGATACTTGAGTATCGGCACAAAGCAAATAGAAGATGCATTAGCAAGAACAGTCAGTAATTTGATATAGGAGGAAGTGATAAAATGTATAAGATAACGTTATATGATTGCAATTGTCCGTCATGCACTTCTGGGGTAGCAGAATTTTATGCTGACAATATAATTAAATTTCAAAAGGAATGGTTCAAACTCGAAGATGATAAGGACAGAAAGGAAAGATTCTTAAAATCCCTGAATGGTGACATTATTACCGATTATTATTCGGACAGTCCTGAGTTGAATATCGTACAGGAGGACAATGATGCCAAAATATTAAGGACTCAAAGCCTACATTTTAGTAATCATAGGTTTGCCTTGTATAATGCCTATCATTGCAGGAGTGATATCTTGGTGAATGGTGCAGCATTTTCCCTGCGGTATATATGTTTTCAGGGTAAATATATCATAGTAGGAAGATACAGGCTGTCAGGTGTTGCCTGTATTAATAATTTTAGTCAGGGGTACGAAAGGCAGTGTGTATATGGTAATCGTGTTTTAAAGACTGAGTATCATAGTTTTGTTGATTTTGACAAAGGCGTTCCTTTATACAATATCAATGATATAACTAATTATAAAGACGATATAATCGAGAGTATCTGTTATATCCCGATAAAGTATTTTGACACTTATGAAGATATGCAGAGCTATGATTTAAGTCATGATGATATAATTGCTCTTATGAGAGATATCCTTGGTGAAGCAGGATAGAAAGGGGGTAGAGTATGGCAGGCAGAATTTATGTGACAGGTGACTGTCATGGATCATTCAGCAGATTTAGTGTAAAGGATTTCAGATTGCAAAAAGACATGGATAAAGAAGACTATGTAATTATCTGCGGTGATTTCGGGGGTATCTGGCATATAGATGCCGAAAACAGACAAGAAAAATACTGGCTGGAATGGCTTGAAAATAAGTCCTTTACTACTTTATTTGTTGATGGAAATCATGAGTCGTTCGATAGACTGAACAGTTATCCGATAGAAGTGTGGAATGGTGGCAAGGTTCATAAAATCAAGTCGTCCATAATTCATTTGATGCGTGGACAAGTATTCAGTATAGCTGGAAAGAAGATATTTACTTTTGGTGGAGCGCAGAGTCACGATATCCAAGGAGGTATTCTTGAAGCAGACGACCCGCTTTATCAGGAGAAAAAACGTGCACTGAACAGAAAAAGGATACCTTACAGAGTCAACTACTTTAGCTGGTGGAAAGAGGAACTTGCATCAGAGGAAGAAATGCAGGAAGCCATGAAGAATCTGGAGGCACATAATTATGAGGTAGACTACATTATTACGCATTGCTGTTCTTCGGATATACAGGATTTTCTTGGAGGCAGGGGACTTTATAAACCAGACAGGCAGACGGACTTTTTCAATCGTATTCAGTCGGAAGTCAAATATAAGAAATGGTATTTTGGACACTACCATATGGATTATAACGTATCACATTCAGAAGTTCTCCTGAATAAAAAGATTATACCGCTAGGCGGTATGCTAAAGGAAGAGAGGTAAAAAATTATGGCAACATTGATGGATTGGGGTTTTATAAATGGCGGTCATTATCATTTAATGGGTATTGTAACTGGGCATCCCAAGCTGACAGATGGCATGGATATCGCTACGAGTTATGTGGAAAGCGTTATTCGTCAGGATAACAGTGTTGTGGTAAGGACAAAGACGGGTACGATTTACAATTTGGAACTTGCAGAGATTGGAATGGATAAGGAAGTTGTTTATGATACCATAGCGGTTCTTAAAAGTTTTGGTTTTGATGAGAATATCATCATCGAAGCCCAAGTATTAAGGGAGAGAAAAGGGGTAGAGTATCTGAGTAATGCTGACAGGATTCTGGAAAATGGTGAGCTGCTTCTCTGCATGGCAGGCACAAATACGGTAAGGGCATACTTTAAGTTTTGTAACAAAGTAGAGCAGTGCCAAATACATGTACATACAGGAATGCATCAGGACAGCATTCTTATTGAAATAATGGGCAAGGTTGACTTCAGGTACTTTCCTATGCCGAATTCCTGCGAAGTTTACCATTGGAGTGACGGTCTTAAATCTGTAAAGATAGCGAATATAGGAATTACGCAGACAGTTTTTGATGGCAGGGGTAGCGTTCTCGTTATTAAAAAGGGTGAAATGAAGGCGTTGGAAAAGAAGATATTTGCTAATGAAGGTTTATTTTCGCCAGACTGTGTGAATGGCAAGTCAATAATGACAGGGAGCTTCCTGTATAATTTAAATATAGGAAATTCCAAGAAAGAAGGTTGAGAAAAAAATACCTCAGAGTAAAAT
>CAQBGY010000350.1 GCA_948759685.1 uncultured Eubacterium sp. | reverse complement strand
TATAGGCTTAAGGAAACACAAAAAATGAGACAAGATAAATGAATATTTTAAACTTTTTGTAATTCTGGAAGACTTTTATAATCTCCTTAGACATAGGAGATTCGGAAGAAAGAGCAAAAATGAGGTAATGATTTGGCAACCGTATCTATTTCTGCGCTTTGCTGTGAGTTGCTTTCATTGTCACTCGTCTTAGGACAAAGGTAGCAATAAAAATTGGAATACCTCAAATGCAATGGAGATTTTTCTCCAATTTGAGGTATTCTATGTTTATACTGTAAATTGACGGCTGATACATATGCTCTTTGCTCTAAACAATCAGTTTATACAATCGTTTGTTTGGGAAGCAAACTAGATTTTTTTCTTGGAGACCAATCGCCCCAAGGCATCTTTCTTTTTTGAGGGTAACAAATATAAAGATGTCTTTGAGCTCTAGTAATTGCAACATATAGGTTATTTTTCTCTTGTTGCATTTCAATGCTATTGTTCCCTTTTTTTATAGCACGGTAATCGGGGAATGTACCCTCATCCATACCCACAAGGAATACTACTACAGCTTGTTGACCTTTCATAGTGTGAACCGTACTCAATGTAACCCCTTCTACATCCAAAGAAGCAACCGAAGTTTGCCCCAACGACATTGCATTACGAAAAGCAGACAAAGAATAGTTTGTTACACTCTTAGCATAAGAGCTCCAATGATGTTTTAATAATTCAAATTCATCAAAAACAGCCAAAGCTTCATCTGTTGATTTAAATTCCGAAGCATTAGAGGCTTTTAAAGTATTCAATACAGATTTGATGGTTTGATACATATTACTACCATCATCTTCCAATAGTGAGGCTTGCTGCACGACTTCTTTCAAGAATGCATCGCTAATACTTTCTACGACTTGTTCTAATGATTTGCAATGGCTCACGCCTACTATAGACTGCAACATATCAAGATGCAGTCTATCATAGGGATTGGTTCGTACTACCATAGCCAAATCAAAGGCTTTAGCAGCAGTGGATGCAAATTCCAGACCTGCTCCCGTAGTTTTATAATGATATGGCAAGTTACTACTCTTTAATTGCTCTTCAATCTTTCCAAGAACGAATTTATTTCTAGCAAGTACAGCAATATCAGAATAGCTCAA
Organism: uncultured Eubacterium sp.; assembly: GCA_948759685.1. Next base: position 3,362 of record CAQBGY010000350.1, on the reverse strand, counting down.
TTTCCCGTCATAACCTTCTATTTCAGTACCAACCAATGATTTTATACCACTTACTACTTCTTGCGCTTCCTCACATGGTGTATCATAAGCATATTCCTTACAAACGCCCGTATAAGGTAAGGTTACATCTAAGGTGTCATCATGCACTACCTTTTGTGCATAATCCAAAATCGCCTTAGCACTTCGATAATTCTCATTTAGGTTATATATGGTCGGGGTGTAGTCATTCACAAACCAATCATCCATATATTTACTGCTTGAGCCATTAAAGGCATATATGGATTGTTTGGTGTCGCCAACCAGCATTACATTCTTATGCTCGCTACCAGTAATCGCACGAAGAACCATGTATTGAGCCTTGTTTAAATCCTGTGCCTCGTCCACACAAATGTATGTAAAACTTCTTCGATATAAGTCTGCAATTCTTGGGTTATGTATCAGTAATTGGTAAGCATTAAGCAACAAGTCATCAAAATCAATTGCGTTTAGCGAATCCATCTGCTCTCTATAACTTAAATATAGATTACGCATCTGTCCATCTTTAATAACCTTAGACAGTTCATCATCTAAAATCACAGACCGTTTTATAAGACTGATATTATCCAATGCCCGATAAAGAGTTTCCCTACGTTCTTTATCATTCAGCCCCCTATACCACTGGCTCAATGATGGAGTTTCTGTAATTGTTTCTTCCAAAATTTTTTTTCTGTCGTCATCTGCAAAGATTTGCGGCATTGTCACAAATCTTGTAGCGGCGATATGGCTTTCAATGATTGACTCACACAGACCATGGAAAGTTGCAACAAAAACATGTTCCAGCAGATTTTCATCCACTTCCGCAAGTCTTGTTCTAATCTCCTCACAAGCTTTGTTGGTGAACGTAATCGCCAGAACCTTACGTTTAGTCATACCAGCCAACATCTTTATACGCTCAACAAGTACTCTTGTCTTGCCACTACCGGCACTTGCACGTACTAAAATTGCGCCATCTTTCAATGATGCAATTTCTTGTTGTTTAGAAGATAACTTTATCTTACACATGGCATATGTCCTTTTTTATTCCATCAAATAGTTTAACTACCAATGGAGGTAATGTTTTTCCGCTTTCAATTATGCAATTTGCCAACACCGGACCTAACTGGGCCTTGTTTTTCTCCATTATATCATCCAAAGCTGTCAGTCGGCCATCTTCATTATCATATATTCGTTCTATATCAACAAAAATATTCTGATGACAACTTTCACACACTTTAGAAGTTTTTTCTCGTTTCTTAGGCTTATGATTATTTTCTCTAATAAATTTATCAATATAGCCTTCTCCTTTCAATTGTTCTATAGCTTTTTCTATTTCATCCTTATACCCATCGTCAAGGAGCATTCCTTCAAAATCCTTTTCATCGGGAATGAGGAAAATATTCTTCTGTTCTGCCAGTTCCTTATCTTCATTATAAATCCTTTCCAAAAGTTTTTTGAGTTCTTTTTGGGCTTTTGCTTCACCATCCGAGAAAATGTACCAAGGTATTTTGAACGCATCAGCAAGGACGACAAACGGATAATAATTACCACACCCCTTTGCATCGACAAACGACAGACCGGACTCAACGGGAGTCAATCCCCAATGTTGCTGGCAGAAAATAGGTAAAGCTTGTACTTCTGTTTCACCTTCTCCCAACACAATACCTTTGGCAAACAACAGTTCGCCATTGCTCGTCAATACGGCTTGTCTGATTTTTCTTTGTTCCTCTGGTATTAGTTCTGCAACGGGCAAACTTCCACAAATAGTCTTCTCTGCGGCTTTATACATACCTCTCAGCTCTGACAATTCCGCACATGCAGCCACATACGGAGAATGCGTTGAGATTATTTTAATGCCCGGCATTTCGTTCATTTGTTTGTAGAGTTGCTTCTGTGCATTCGGATGCAAATGCGCTTCAGGTTCTTCTATAGCTATAATCGGCAAAAAAGCCTCGTCTTCCGGGTTCTTGCTATCGCACATTTGCTTTACAAAAGCCCGAAACGACAACATGGAAGACCAACTCCTAGTTCCCATGCCATGATAGTCCATTGTAAAACTACTATCCTCCGTTCCATAATGAATCGTCAAGCTTTTGTTCAAATCTCGCAATTTCTTAGCAAAAGGTGAAACATAGACCTTGCCCGAAGAGTCCATTGTAGCGTCAATCCCTTTTAGTGATTCCTGAATATTTTTAAGCACATCACTCTTTTCTATGGCTTCTGCATTTAAAGAACTTATTTTTTGTTCTAATTCAGCAACATCTTTCGGGTCATAATTGCTAACTACATCACCAAGCATTTTACCTAAATAAGAGGTTCTGGCTTTTAAATCATCCTGAATATCCCGTTTAGCATCCAAATAGTGGAACTGAAAATAATCTCCCTTAACAGTGGATTTTTTACCTTTCAAATCTTGCCAAGCGATGCCTGCAGAGTCCCATTCATTCAAGATTTGCATATCCCTATTAAATGAATTCTGAAGTGTTTGAAAAGTGTATTTAACACGCAAAGGCACATAGGCGTGTTCTTCAGCATCCATTTTTATATTATCCGCACCAAATGCAATTTCCCATACATCTGAGAAATTTGGGATACGTTTTCCAGCATTATCAATTGCTACTATTTTGGCATCAACAATGATACAATTTGATTTGCCGTTCTTGTCAATGTGTAAATCTTCTGTTGAAAGGAACGAGCTATTTCCAAACAACAGCTGTAGAGCTTTTAAAACAGAGGTTTTCCCGACATTATTCATACCGGTCAGTACCGTAGTTTCTGAAAGGCTCATTTTAAAATCTTTCAATCCACGGAATCCATCTATTCTAATTTCGTCAATCAGTATCTTTTGCATAAGAAGACAATTAAAATTGTTATGTGCAAAGGTAATACTTTTATGGCAGAAAACGCCCGTTTACCAAATAAAATTTTGTACTTTTGCACTCGTTAAACAAGATAGCACGTGTATGAACCGGATAAAGGAAGTATTGGATGCAAAGGGTATTAGCCAAACAGAGTTGGCAAATAGACTTGGAAAGACCTTTAATATGGTCAATCTATATACAACAAACAGAGTCCAACCACCTATCCATGTTCTATATCAAATAGCCGAGATATTAAATGAAGATGTTCGTTCACTCCTTATTCCTAATGAATTAAAGAAATAGATTATATGGCAAATACCAACTTGAAAGAAGCTAAGGCAGCTAAAAATGACGAGTTCTATACGCAATTTCACGACATTGAAATTGAAATGAATGCCTATCTCGAATACAATCCTGATGTATTTCGAGATAAAACAGTGTTGCTTCCTTGCGATGACCCAGAATGGAGTAACTTTACCCTCTTTT
>CAQBGY010000349.1 GCA_948759685.1 uncultured Eubacterium sp. | reverse complement strand
AGATGGCAGACGGAGGTACGCAGATAAACCGCTATGACGCCGAGGGACTCCGTGCGGAGATGGAGGAGAACGGTCAGCTCGTTCAATTCCTGTATAATGAGGAAAAGGAAGTCATTGCGGAGGAAACAAGTAACGATGTAATACGTTACGTTCGCGGACTTGGAATCATCAGTTCTGACAGCGAAAGCGCTAGGACATACTACCACTATGTATCAGACAATCAGGGAAGCGTGCGGCTTATTCTTACGGATACGGTGAATGACAGAAAGATACGCAATTACTACTGCTATGATGCATTTGGCGAAAGTGTCATAAGCCATGAGGACATCCATAACCGATTCCGGTTCAATGGGGAGCAGTATGACCCAGTTACCAGCCAGTATTATCTCAGGGCGAGGTTCTATAACCCAGTTATTGGCAGATTCATGCAGGAAGATACCTACTATGGGGATGGACTGAACCTTTATGAGTACTGTAGGAATAATCCAGTGCTTTATAGAGACCCGAGTGGGCATGATGCGGTGAATCAGGGGAATTTGTATAGAGATAAGAGGCACAGAAGAATTGAGGCAGAAAAAAAGTTAGCGGAAGCTGCACGAGGAAGTCGGGCAAAAGGCATACTTATTGGTAAAGATGGTGATGTACCAGTATATCAGAGTCAGAAACAGTTAATAGATAGTATAATAGGAGCTGGGGCAAAATATGTGGGAAATACACGAAATGGAGATGGTAAGATATATCATATGAATACACCAAACGGTCCAGTAGAAATTCGTATTATGCAACAAAAGCTAGGGCAAACGAATCCATATTTGGATAATCGTACTATTATTGTTGAACAAGGGAGTGTAGGAAAAGGTACAGGGGTATATACGTATGGGAATGGTGCTAAAATAACAGGCTCAGTATCCAAAGAGAAGAGGAAAGAAATAGGGCATACACATGGTCAAACACCATAAATATATGTATTGTATTACGGAGAAAGTTATTTGTGATATGGATTCATTTGACATTGTGCAAGCAAATATTAAATATTATATGAGGACAATAAGAGTGAAAGAAAGATCGAACTATAAAGCGCCTTTCATGTCTTGTTTGTGCCTTGAGTAAAACGAAAGGAATGTAAAATTTATGGTAAAAGATTTATTAGATGGTAGGTATACTAAAGAAAAAAGTAACTTGAAGAAACTATTGATTGGTTCAAGAATGATTGAGGTATCATACAATGAAACATTTAATTTGCTATTGCGACAGAGTATTTTTGATGAAAAGGATGGTGAAATTCAAATGGTCTTAACGATAGATGCACAGTGTTGGTTTGGAAATAAGGATGAGTGGCTGGCTAAAATTGAGACAATTAGAGACAGTAATTCAGATGGAGAAAGAATGGATTGTTTATTAGCCAGCGAATTAGTTAGGCTAAGATATAATAATTTAATACAAGTTGAAAAAGTCGATTTTTTAAAAGATTACTTAACAATAACTTTTCAAGGTAACAATAGTCTGTCGATTGCTTATTGTGCTGAGTCAGAATATGCATGGTTATTAGAAGAGGTTAGTCCAAAAACAGAGCAGGAAAGGATGATGATATGTTGCCAGGGAAATGAATTGTTTCAGAATAATATGCCTATTTATTTATAGTATAAATTTAATGCATTATCTATAGTTTTGCAATTAAATTCCTGTATAACGAGGAAAAGGAAGTCATTGCGGAGGAAACTGATAATGAGGTAATACGATATGTCCGCGGTTTGGGAATCATCAGTTCGGACAGCGAAAGTGCGAGAACCTACTATCACTACGTATCAGATAATCAGGGAAGTATACGTCTCATCCTTACAGATACGGCAAATGACAGAAGAATACGCAATTACTACTGCTATGATGCATTTGGTGAATGTGTCATAAGCCATGAGGATGTCCATAACAGATTCCGGTTCAATGGGGAGCAGTATGACCCAGTGACAAGCCAGTACTATCTAAGGGCAAGGTTCTATAACCCGATAATTGGTAGATTCACACAGGAAGATACATACTATGGGGATGGACTGAACCTTTATGAGTACTGTAAGAATAATCCGGTGCTATATAGAGACCCGAGTGGGCATGATGCGGTTTGTCAGGGGAGCTTGTATAACAATAATGCTTGCACAGGAGTAAGAAATAGAAAAGGTGAACCAGTTCCAGCGACTGAAAAAACATTAGAGATGTCACTGGATTATGAATATTATGCGTATATTATAGCTGAAAAGTATGGTATAAATCTAAGAGGATCAGGACAAAACATAACAATCAAATATAATCCAAATTTAAGACCAGGTATATATGGAAGAACAACGGCGGCAAATCCAAATATAATAGAATTTGGATCGGATGCTTTGCGTAGCGAAATAGAATTAGCAAATACAATTGCCCATGAGTTAAATCATGCACGTGATTTTATAAGAGGTGGTGCAGCACCTGAGCCACCGGCATATGATGCGGGTAATGCACTGGCTGATTATATTAATGGAGGAAGGTAAATGTGGAAAGATGATGACGAACAAATAATGAGAATATTGAGCGACATTGAGGTAAAAAATAGGGTGGGTTTTCCGGTGATTTGTCCTATTTGCGGAAAAAAGGAAGGACACGTATTTTTTAATAGAGATAAAAATAGCAGTAAACGAGGAGGGATGTGGGTGTGGTGTAGCGTATGCCGTCATAGTGCGCACGCCACATTTCGTATACCAGAATGGTGGAGTAACTTAGAGCTAATTAATACCGACAAGTTAACGAGTTCTCCTGATTACTTGGAAGAAAATAAAATTTGTATTGATAAATGGGTTAATAAATTATTTTTGGATGTTTAGTTTGGTATCATTTTATTAAAATAAAAGTATAAGGTCATTGCGGAAGAAACTGATGATGAGGTAATAAGGTATATTCGCGGACTTGGGATTATCAGTTCTGACAGCGAGAGTGCTACGGACTTGGAATCATCAGTTCTGACAGTGAGAGTGCAAGAACCTACTACCATTACGTATCAGACAATCAGGGAAGTGTGCGCCTTATCCTTACAGATACGGTAAATGACAGAAGAATACGTAATTACTACTGTTATGATGCGTTTGGTGAAAGTATCATAAGCCATGAGGATGTCCATAACAGATTCCGCTTTAACGGAGAGCAGTATGATTCGGTGACCAGCCAGTACTATCTAAGGACAAGGTTCTATAACCCGATAATTGGTAGATTCACGCAGGAAGATACATACTATGGGGATGGACTGAACCTATATGAATACTGTAGGAATAATCCGATGCTTTATAGGGATCCGAGTGGACATGATGCGGTGAATCAGGAGAGCCTTTATGATGAATTTTTACACGTTTATAGAGGGACAGATAAATATGCAGAGATAGCTGCATTTAATGAAACAGGTCATTTAATGAGTGATGCTACAAGAAACTTATATTTTGATACAGGAAATCTTGATGCTGCATATGCTCAATCTAATTTGGTTCATGCTCGCTGGTTAGATGTATGGGGAAACGAAAATGATTATGTTCAGGCGCATGGTGCATTTGGTACTGAGTTATCTCAGGCATTTGGATTAGACAGAACATTTATGTCCGTGACCACAGATCCCAGTGTTGCACATCGATTTGCAGGAAAAAATGGAAGAGTATTTGATGCATATATTCCAAAATCTCAATTAATAGAGCAGACACTAAGAGGTGCAGGTGAAAGTGAATATCTTATTAAATTTGGTACAGGAGGATTCAAATGACGATTGAAGAAGTATTAGAAATAACGAATCAAGTTGAAAACATTGATGGAGATGATGTATATATTCTTAATAGAGGAATGTATAAGGGAATAGATAAATTAAGGCAACGAGTTGAGAAGGAAAAAGAAGATTGTATGTTTTCGATGCTAAATGAGGATGTCGAATTTATGTGTAATAATTTTGGTTTTGCGCTTGCATTTAGACCTGTTAAATGGAAAAACTCTAAAAAGTGGATTCCCTGTTTGATTTATAGATATAAAGATGAGTGGAGAAGAGTAGTAATTCAGTATGCAAATTGTTTAAAGTGTGATTGGAATGGCAGTATTGCTAATCCAACAGATCCGGATTTGTATATTACATTGGAAAACAGATTTGATATAATGAAAAAAATGAATCAATTATCTTTTTGCAAGTGTCCAAAATGTGGAAGTGAAATATCTGGCAAAGCAATATGGACAGAGGGGAGTGACATCTGCTACGAGTAAGTAATTTATAAATTAAATGACAGTAACTTAATACTTAGTGTGACAATATTTTAATTTTTTTCTTTTTTTGTTTTTAATGTAACGGACGGATGACACGCTACATACCGCCGCAGGAGTATGCCGCATACGGTGAAGGCGCGTCAGGCTGGCAGTACACCTATGATATCTACGGCAGGAACACGCAGACGCGCACGCCGGAGGGCACCGTGGAATCCGTCCGCAGATACAATGCCTTCGGCGAGACGG
>CAQBGY010000348.1 GCA_948759685.1 uncultured Eubacterium sp. | reverse complement strand
TCCGTCCTTACCAAGCATAAACTTATGTACTTTTTCTTGAATTTTCCAATCTGTGCAAATGCCACAATGATCAGAATTAATAACAGAACACTTATAACTAACAGCCCAAGTAAAAGATACCCCGCATCAATCCCGCCAAGTCCAATCATATTCAAAAAATTGCTGCTCATCCATCTCCCCCCTTACATTGAAATATTGACGTTTGACAATGCCTCTATAAGCCTGTCCAAATCATCATTGGAATAAAATTCAATTTCTATCTTTCCGGTACCATTTTTGCCCTTTGCATTAATCTCTACTTTTCTGCTAAGCTTCTCCTCTAATTTCTTTTCAATATCCTCGTATATATATTGGATACTTTGCGGAAGCTCTTCCTTTTGCGGTTTTTTCTCCGTCGGATTTAAAATACCTTTTACAATTTTTTCAACATCACGCACACTAAGCTTTTCATCAAAAATCCGTTCCGCAATCTGTTTTTGCTGCTCCTCGTCCTCAATTGAGATAAGCGCTCTTGCATGACCTGTCGTTAATTTATCGTCAATTATCATTTGTCGGACATACTCGCAAAGCTTCAAAAGCCGCATACTGTTTGTTATGGTCGTTCTGCTCTTTGATACCCGCTCTGCCACCTCATCCTGTTTCAGATTAAATTCCTCTATTAAACGTTTGTAGGCAATTGCCTCTTCAATCGGATTTAAGTCCTCTCTCTGAATATTCTCAATCAAGGAAATTTCCATGATTTCCTGTTCTGTATAATTTCTTATAATTACGGGAACTTCTTTCAGACCGGCAAGCTTAGCCGCACGCCATCTCCGCTCTCCCGCGATAATCTCGTAATAATCTTTTCTGTCCTGTACAAGAATCGGCTGCAGCAATCCAAACTGTTTAATCGAATCCGCCAATTCCTGAAGTGTGTCTTCATCAAAATTTTTTCTCGGCTGCTCCCTGTTTGGCTCAACCTTTGTAATTTTCACGGTCGTTTCTGCCTGTCCCGTTTCCTCCTTCATTGCGGGCTTTACTGCTTCTGCAGAAATCAAGGTATCTAAACCTTTACCCAGTCCCCTTCTTGCCATATAACTCTCCTTTTATTTTGTTTACATAATTATTTGTTATTATTAATAACTTCCTCCGCAAGTGCCATATAGCTTTCTGCTCCGGCTGACTTTGGATCATACACATTAATTGGCTGTCCATAACTCGGTGCTTCTGCAAGCCGAATATTCCTTGGTATCAATGTATCATAAACTTTCTGCTTTAAATTGCTCTTAACATTATCCACTACCTGGTTGGAAAGATTGGTACGGGAATCGTACATTGTAAATACAACGCCATCCATATCTAAATCCGGATTTAATCGCTCCTTCACAAGATTTACTGTATGTATCAACTGACTAAGTCCTTCCAACGCATAATACTCACACTGTATCGGAACCAAAACAGAATCCGCTGTCGTCATTGCATTTACTGTTAGTAAATTTAAAGAAGGCGGGCAGTCTATAATAATGAAATCATAATTGTCCTTCACCCAATCAATTTCATTTTTTAAAATAAAGTCTTTGTCATTGACACCAATTAACTCAATCTCCGCTGCTGCTAAATTAACATTTGACGGAAGAACGGAAACATTCGGAAGAATTTCCTTTAATATACAATCCTCCACGGTACAATCACCCATTATTAATTCATAGATTGTATTCTCCAACTCATTTTTTTCAATGCCGTATCCACTTGTTGTATTTCCCTGCGGGTCCATGTCAATGACCAGTACCTTTTTTCCTTTTGCCGCGATACAGGACGACAGATTAATAGATGTGGTCGTCTTGCCAACACCACCCTTTTGATTTGCAATCGCTATAATTCTCCCCATTTAATAAATATACTCCTTTCTTTGCCTGCGAATTTGGGCGTAAGCACAAATTTGCTGATTGAAAAATCAAAGATTTTTCAACTTTTCCTCCCCCTTAAAGTTTTCTGATAATTTTCATTATACCACTAATATTTACGATATGCTATACGTTTTTGTTTTTTTAATGAAGAAATTGTAGGAATTTTGTTGATTTTCTATTGATTTCTAAAAATAATGTTTCACGTGAAACATTTATCTCCTTCTTCTATAATCCCACTTGGACAAAATCACTTCTCTTGGAGCTTCATAAGCAATTTCACAATTCCGTCCCTATTCTTTGCTGTTTTCATAAAAGTTGGTAACTTACTAAATTGATATTCCAATGCTTCCGAAGCTGTCCGAATGTCTGCCGACAAATAAGTAATCAAATATTGCAAATGTTCTCTATTCAATGCCCAAATTACTTTCCCTCTATATTGCGCTTGAAAATAAAGTGGATAATGAAAATATGGATCCTCCGCATTTCGCACATTTTGAAATATAATCTTTTGCTCATTCATATCTTTTACGACATCACCTGCAATCAGTTCCCCGCAATAAGGACACTTCACTTTTACTTTTTGCCCATGAACTTTATGTTTTGGAATTATATTTCGAAAAAACCGACCTGTCAATGTACATTGAGCATTTATTTCCACATTATCTACTCCGCATGAAACAGTTTCCTGTTTAGCATAACATGAATCACACTGGAATAATGCTATATTTTTTTCTCTATCAAAATGCACTGTTCCCGCACTTCCACAGTGCGGACAAATAACCATCATGTCTTTCCAAAATAATTCCTTAGCCATATAATGTATACCCTTCTAATATGCACATTAAATATCTCTCAATTTGTCAGCTTCACTTTTGTACCTGAATAACACAATTATTTTCAAGAACGACTATTATTGATACTACATTTTTATAGTAATCTCTTATATATTAAAACCTTGTCTGCCAATCTAATACTTATTTACGAATGACCTTCCTCATTCCAAAACCACAACACTCATGCGGAATTTTTTTAAATCCTATCTTCTCATAAAAGCTTTCTTTCCCTTTTTCCGCAATAAGCTGTATACTGGAACGTCCTCCGACAGGTGTTTCCCTGCTTACATATGTAATCAGCATGTTTATAATCTCAGTACCAATTCCTTTTTTCTGATAATCAGGACACACAGCAATATCAACAATCATACAATACATACCGTCGCCCGTAAGTCTTCCCACACCAACTGCATCTCCATAATCGTCTACTGCAATCACTGTATATATACTATTTAAAAGTGCTTTTTGCGTTTGTTCTTTTGAAAAATTCATCCAACCGACACTTTCGCGCAGATTAAAATAATCTTCATAAGTCAAAACATTTTCCTTATATTCCATAACATTATTCCTCAAGCATTTCAGATATAACGCAGCAACTTCTGATAATGTCCACTATTTGTCCAATATTCAAGCTTTGTAATAATCTCTGTTTTTACTCTTGTATGAAACACTTCGATTGGACATTCAAATGGTCTATCTTTCTTCGTATCTACAAGGTATAGCACATATTCCCCTGTAACATCCATAGACGGATATATCCTAAATCTATCAAAAGATTATGGTTTTTTAACTGCAATAAGTCCTCGACCAACTCGAAACGATACTTTTCACCATCTTTTTCTAAATCATATTCTGAAAAATTATTGTATTGTACTGTCCAACCGGAAGGTATTCTCAAGGGCTGTAACTCAAAATATTCCATATTATAAACCTTTCTTAATTTATTTTATTAAACACAACGCGCTGTTCTTTCATAGATATTTTTCCAACCTGATAACCATATTCTAATAGTTCTTTTTTATATTTTAGAAATGAATGATCTATTGGTATTCCCGCAATATTTTGTATTTCTTCAAAGGTAAGCATGAATGATTGACTTTCACTTTTCTGTATATACTCCCATAATGCATTATATTTACTCATTGCATATTGCTCCTTTCCCCATCAAAATTCATACTATAAAATTTCTCTTAGCTTAATATTTAATAAACATGTTTATGCATTGTTTTCCATGTTCATTTTCACCATCTTTATGATTACCATATACAATAACCTCGTATGCAAAATTCTTTTTCATTACCATATGCAATACAATCTCGTATCCAACGATTAGACATAATACGAATATCATCTTTTTCATTACCATATACAATAACTTATTTTATATCTTATATCATCATAATTCTATAAAGCCACTCTACTACCTACTATTGGCAAAATTTCTTTCGTATATTTTACTGTATATCAGCAATCCATTATAATCTATTTCACAGTAATTATCTTCAAAATCATAGAGCCATATTCTATCACATTTCAAACGCAAAATTTTCACTTAAATATTTCATAAAAATATCCATTTAATTAACAAGTCCCTCGATACTCTATAAATCTCTACTTCACCATATAATATAAAATCTTCTTGATAAGTATATGCTGCAAACATCACTCCTGTTGAATTAATCAATGACTGCTGTACAATCCCATAGTAACAGGATAAAACAGCCATAGTATATTATTTGGCATAAGAAGTCAAATACTTCACCGAAAATCATTTCACTTTGAATTGTAAAAGATAATTGTTTTAAAGAGATT
>CAQBGY010000347.1:3681-4533 GCA_948759685.1 uncultured Eubacterium sp. | reverse complement strand
AGTCATTGGTTTCTCAATCATTCAAAGATTTTGAGGTGATTGTTGTAGATGATGGTTCAACAGATAGAACAGCCGTTTTAGGACGTAAGTACACGGAGCTTGATAACAGATTTCGTTTGGTTGAAAAAGATAATGGGGGTGTTTCATCGGCACGCAACAGCGGAATTGATAATGCAAAAGGAGAATGGGTGCTTTTTGTAGACGCCGATGATGTGCTTGTAAATACCGCTCTTGAAGTACTGAATAGTTCAATAAATAGCACGTCGTCAGCCGGAATGTATATATGGGGGTGGGAGGAGTTTTCAAAGACGGGAATTATTAGTGAAAAATTATATTCGTGTCTGTCAAGCACTGTCGCAACAATGGATATCCGTAAAAGATTGTTTACAGGGGATCCGTATATGGGATATGTGTGGAATAAATTATTTAGACGTGATCTGATTTACGATTTACGATTTGATGTAAATATAAAATACAATGAGGACCGTCTTTTTATATTTGAATATCTTACGCGTATAGAGGAAAATATAAAATACTGCAAGTATATAGATCAGGTATTATACAGATATAGAATACATGGAAACAGTGTTATGTCACAATTTAATAAATCTGTTTCGTTAAACCTGTTGACAGATTTAGAGGCATTTTGCCGAATGACAGAGATTGCAGATGACAGATGCGAAAAAAATCTGGTCCGAACTATTGTCCGTGCTGCATGGGGAAATATCAGAGGGATGCGAAAACATCTTGGAGAAAGCGATGATTCTGTAGTGGCCAGATTTGAAAAATTGTCAAATCTCTTATTGTCACAAGTACCGGCTTATATACGTTTAATATGGTTGGGGCGTGTTG
>CAQBGY010000347.1:3316-3671 GCA_948759685.1 uncultured Eubacterium sp. | reverse complement strand
AAAAAGGATTGTTATTCATAGTATTGTTTTTATATATGTTGGCTATGTATTCGTGTGTCATTCAGGAAGAGGGAATTGAAGATGATATTCCGGTTGATATAATAGAATTGCCATATGGAGGGAGGTTAATTGTATCTGTTCCTCAAAATTCTTCAAAGCCTACTTCAGGAATAATAATATTATCTGGAGGTGGATATGGATATGTTGGTGCTATGGATGTTTTGAAAGAGTGGAAATATGTAATGGCAAAAAATAATATTGCGTTGTTTTCTGTAGACTATACTCTTCCAAATGGAAATCCGGAGTTACCTGTGAAAGATGTGATAAATGCATATGATTATATTACGACCCATTG
>CAQBGY010000347.1:2429-3306 GCA_948759685.1 uncultured Eubacterium sp. | reverse complement strand
TGATTTTAATATAAATCCTGATTTAGTCGGTATTATGGGTTTTTCGGCAGGGGGGCATCTTGCGTCGTTGGTATCTACAAAATATGGTTCTAAGTTAAATCTTGCGTTTCAAGTTTTGATTTATCCGGTTATAAGCATGGAGTCGGGATTGACACATTGGCCATCACGGATCAATTTGCTTGGAGAGGTTTCAGAAGAAGATGCAAAAGAATATTCGACAGATCTTTTAGTGATGGAAAACACTCCTCCTGCTTATATAATACTTAGCGATCCAGACGAGTTTGTCCATCCTGATAATGGTATGAGATATCATCAATCATTAATCAATAAAGGTATTGAATCAAATATCTGTATATTAAATAAAGGTCAGCATGGATGGCAGTTTTCAGATTGTCCGGATACACGTGAAATTGAAAAGATGATAAATTGGATTAAATTTATAGAGAGATGAGCATAATCAGGTTGTATAGACGTGTAATAGGAAAATTTATCCGGATTAGAATTAAAAAAAGTATTAATGGGAAAGGAAATAGAATTTTCTTTGATCGGTCTTTGACAGGTGGCACTCTTAGAATTATAATAAGTGGAAATAATAATGAGATTGTCGTAGGGCCAAACTGTTGGTTTCAGGGAGTGAACACTTTTTTTATCGTTGGGGATAATAATAGAATAGATATCGGGCAAGGTGTCACCTTTGATGGTAAGGTTGATTTTGTATTAGGAGAGGGGACTTCGGTAAAAATTGGAGATGATTGCATGTTTGCTAATAATGTCTTATTTAGAACGAGTGATCAACATGCCATATATGATGCTGATAATGAGCGTATTAATCGGGGGGGGGGAATTTTAATAGATGCACATGTGTGGTTGGGACAAA
>CAQBGY010000347.1:0-2419 GCA_948759685.1 uncultured Eubacterium sp. | reverse complement strand
CTTTCCCTACACGACGCTCTTCCGATCTGTGTGGTTGGGACAAAAAGTGACGGTTATGAAGAATGTAACAGTAGGAAAAGGAACTATGGTTGGTTATGGTTCGATTGTTACAAAAAGTCTTCCTGAAAATTGTATAGCGGCCGGTTCACCTGCACGAGTTATAAAAAGAGGAATTTTGTGGAAGAGATAATTAAAAAGTATTTCTCAATTAACTAATCTACCATGATTAAATATGATTATCTGATAGTTGGGGCGGGGTTGTTTGGCGCGGTGTTTGGGCGCGAGGCTATGCGGCGAGGGAAGCGTTGTTTGGTCATTGACCGTCGGGACCATATAGGGGGAAATGTGTATTGCGAGAATGTGGAAGGGATCAATGTGCATAAGTATGGAGCACACATATTCCATACATCCGACAAGATGATATGGGATTATGTAAATGAGATCGTTCCGTTCAACAGGTATACTAACTGCCCGGTTGCACAGGCTCCTGACGGAAAGTTGTATAATCTGCCTTTTAACATGAATACGTTTTACCAGATGTGGGGTGTAAAGACTCCGGCTGAGGCAGAGGCGAAACTTGAGGAACAGCGTCGGGAGGCGGTCGAGGCTTTGGACGGCCGGGAACCGCGAAACCTTGAGGAACAGGCTTTGGTATTGATTGGCCGGGATATTTATGACCGACTTATAAAGGAATATACGGAAAAGCAGTGGGGTAGAAAATGTACAGAACTGCCGGCTGACATAATCAGAAGATTGCCGGTACGGTTGGTATATGACAATAATTATTTTAACGATGCGTATCAGGGAATACCTGTCGGAGGTTATAACCGCTTGATTGAAGGCCTGCTTGAAGGTGCGGAAATTAGGCTGAACTGCGATTTTTTCGATCATCGAGATGAGTTGGAGGCATTGGCAGATAAGATTGTATATACCGGTCCGATTGACAGGTTCTTTGATTTCAGAGGTGGTCGGTTGCAGTATCGTACTGTAAGATTTGAGACTGAGGTGATCGACGAGCCCAATTTTCAGGGGAATGCGGTTGTGAACTATACCTCAAGAGAGGTGCCGTTTACGCGTATTATCGAGCATAAGCATTTTGAGTCGTTTGGAGCGGCGGTATATGATAATCCAAGAACGGTGGTATCAAAAGAATATTCAATGGAGTGGACTCCTGATCTTGAGCCGTATTATCCTATCAACGATGAGCGAAATGCAAGATTATATGAGTCTTACCGTGAAATGACCGAGTCTCTGCCAAAGGCTGGAGATGGTACTTCAAAATATATTTTCGGTGGTCGCCTTGCCGATTATAAGTATTATGATATGGCGCCGACAGTGGCGGCTGCACTGAATTGTTTTAAATAAACTATAATGGACAATAAAGCCAATATAAAGATTCTGGTAGCTTGCCATAAAGCGGATCCGGCGATACGTCAGGATGGCATTTATATGCCCATACATGTGGGTAAATCGATGCATCCTGATATTGACCTTGGATTTCAGGGGGATAATACAGGAGACAATATTTCGGATAAGAATGGCTCATACTGTGAGTTGACGGCTCTTTACTGGGGATGGAAAAATCTTCCGAAGGATGTGGATATTGTCGGGCTGTGCCATTACAGACGTTACTTTAAACTGGATGCCAAGGATCCGCATTCACATATAGATGGTTTGTTGAAAAAGCATGACGCAGTGATTCTACCTGATCATGTCAGAGAAATTTCGAATATAGGTGTATTGACGGAGCTTACTTGTCAGGAAGATACTGCTTTATTTATTGATTTACTTATTGAGAAATATCCTCAATGGAAGGATACCGTTGGTCGATATTTTTACCAGAGTAATCGGGCAAGCTGGTGTAATATGATGATAATGCGGCGTGAGATAATGGATCGATATTGTGATTTCTTATTTTCATTTCTACATGATCTGGAAAGCACATTGTTGCCGATACCGTATACGCGTATTGTACGTCGCATGGGCTATTTCGCTGAAATGTTGCTGGGTTTCTGGCTTCAGGTAAACGGTTATTCAGTCTCTCGGATTGGATTTGATGATGATAATGAGAACAGATTAATGAAATTTCAAAGAACAATCAGACATAATCTGTCATTTTATCTTTTCAGACATAAGCCTTTTCAGGTATATTATGCAACATACATCGGACTAAAGCAGGATGGACGTCCGCTGAAGCATATTAAACCCGGTAAGTCGAAATAGATCATATCTGATTTGGGGATTTAAAAATAAGAGGATGAAAATTGCATATACAATCAATGGTATTTTTAATTCGGCCGGAAAAGAGCGGACTCTGATATTCAGAGCGAATTATCTGGCAGATAATATGGGGCACGATGTGTCGATTATAACGACATATCAGGCCGGCAGAGCACCATTTTTTTGTGTATCGGATAAG
>CAQBGY010000346.1:3693-4533 GCA_948759685.1 uncultured Eubacterium sp. | reverse complement strand
CTTACATCCTGAACACCGTCCAATGTAAGTAATCTGAAATCATTTATGCTTTATTATGTAAGCGATATTACAGCAAGCAAAAAGTTTAATATTCAGTTGTCATTGGATGGTGAAAATTTTGAAACTGTTTATACATCAGGAGCAGATTATTCCTATAAAAATCGTGAATTGACAGTAGACACGAGTAATATTCAGTTGTCCCAGTATCAGTATGTCAGACTCAATATGTTAGATGGTGCTAAAGATTACGGTTTTCAGATTCGTGAACTGGCAGCTATTGGATATGAGAGAAATACTACACCAAACATGGCCGGAAGTGCCAGTATGGTGGAAGGCGGGGCGCCTATAGATGAATCAGAATATCTGAATACAGATTATAACCTGGTTTATGCAGCTGATTATACGCAGAGTTCTGAAGGAAACGAGAATAAAACAGGAGCTTTAACAGATGGAAAAATTTCCGGTGGCTTTGTTAATACAGAAAGAGATGGAAATGCCAAAGAACAGACTTTTGTGATTGATTTAGGAAAATCAAAAATACAGGAAGTGAAAAACATTAATTTCTTATTACTGTATAATCAGAATGGACTGACAAATGTAACAGATTGGGATGTTTCAATTTCTTTAGATGGAGAAAATTATGAGTCTATTGGAACATACAGTAATGTAGAAGTAGATCAGGAACACTTTGACGTAGATTTATCCAATGTAACATTAGATAAATTCAAATATGTAAAATTACATTTTACCAATGGAAATACAGGATATGGATACCAGATTAAAGAATTTGCCGTTATTGGTGTAAATCCTGTTGAATATCCGGAAATAGCGGATCAGACA
>CAQBGY010000346.1:1830-3683 GCA_948759685.1 uncultured Eubacterium sp. | reverse complement strand
CAGACAGCCAATGTGGCATCTGTTGAAAAGAACTTAGCATTAAACAAACCGGTTTATGTTTCTTCTACATATGCAAATGAAGGAAAAGACAAGACAGTTCTTACAGATGGAAAGAAAGACAAATACTGGTCATCTGATTGGGACAGCAAGAGAACATCAGACTGGGTAGTGATTGATCTGGGTAAAGAGATGGATGCATCATTGATTGGAAGAGTGCTGGTAAATTATAAATCAGATAATACATTTTGTGGTGATTATACAATTCAGGTGTCAAAGACATTTGATGAGGAGAATCCTGACAATGGATTTTATGAAATTGGAAAGACAAAAGCAGTATCATGGGAAATTATGCAGAAGAATGCAGATGTAAATGGCTATGTGGCAACAGATATAAGTGATGTAGAATCAGATATGATAAGATATCTGAAAGTTAACATGAATGGACATGCTACATATGGATTCCAGATATATGAAATTGCAGTGCTTAGAGCAACAATTGATGTTGAAATCCAAGGAAAAGATCTGACAAAATGCACCTTGAATATGGAAGAAATTGAGCTTACTTTCAATGGAGAAGAGCAGACAGTTCCATTTACTGTAACAGATGGTGAGGTACAGTTAGAAGAAGGTGTCGACTTTACAGCATCATATAAGGATAATATTGATGCCGGAACAGCTACATTAATTGTAACAGGTATCGGTTCATACGAAGGGGAAATAACTGGTAAGTTTCAAATTGGCACAGTTGATATTGAATCTGATATTGTAACAAAAGATTTTTCAAAGGTTAATACGCAGTATGAATATAAGAAGATGGAAATCCAACCAATTGTTAAAATGAAACAAGGTGATTATAATCTGTCTTCAATGAAAGATTTCGAAGTTGAATATGATAATAATTTGAATCCGGGAACGGCAACGATTACTCTTCGTGGAATCGGTAACTATACCGGTACTATTACAAAGACATTTACAATTCGTAAAAGAGCAATGTCAAATGTAAGTATAAAGACGAAATTTGAGAATAATCAATTAGTTGTAACTGTGAATGTTCCGGATAATGGAAGAACTTTAGAAAAAGATATAGATTACACTTACACAGCAGTAACAGATGAAACAGGAAAAATTACGATTACAATCACAGGAATTGGCAGTAATTGTGAAGGAACAATTGTAAAAGTTATTGAAGCAGAAGATAATCCGAACAGACCGGTTCCAACGACAACAACAGCACCAAAGAAAGTTAGTGTTAAGAAGGCAACGATAAAGAAGGCTGTTAATAAGAAAGGGAAGAAAGTTAAACTTTCATGGAAGAAAGTTTCGGGAGCTGCCGGGTATAATGTACGCTATGCTTTAAGCAAAAAGAAATTAAAGAAAGCTAAAATTAAGAAAGTTAAAAAGAATAAAGTATCATATACAATTAAGAAGTTAAAAAAGAAAAAATATTTTATTCAGATCAGAGCCTATAAGGTATTTGATAAAAAGACTTATTATGGTGCTTGGAGTAAAGTAAAGAAAGTGACAGTAAAAAAGTAAAATGGCAGTTAATGAAATGAGCTTAATAATCGGAATTTGGGAGGTGTAATATGAGAGAACTGATATTTAAAGGAATAAAGGTTGAAGAAATTGATTTGACGAATAAGCTTGAAGGACAGGTGCAGCTTGATATTAATCAGAGAGCTTCATTTAATGTGAAATATACAAATGATAATTTGCATTGTGCGGCAAACCTTACTATTGATATGATGGAGAAGAACGCACCGATGGATTTTAACTTTAAATTAAGCGCTACAGCCTTTTTAGACTGTGAAGAGGGCATGGATAAGAAAGAAATACATAAAAAGGCTTATGAT
>CAQBGY010000346.1:0-1820 GCA_948759685.1 uncultured Eubacterium sp. | reverse complement strand
CTTTCCCTACACGACGCTCTTCCGATCTAAGGCTTATGATGAAATATATCCGCATGTGAGAGCATTAATAACAACGATATTAGTCAATGCAGGATTGCCTCCGGTTGTAATTCCAAAGGTTAAAATGGATGATTCTAATATAAAAATGTCAGGGGAAAAGGATTCCGATAATAATCAATATTATAGCTGATGTATCAATAAAAACATTTTTTTACTTTTTTCAGAAAATACAAAAAAGTAAAAAAAGTAATAATATAAAAAAATTGTGCAAAAGTTATTAAATGGAATTGTGAAATTAAGAAAATAAAGCAGGAAAATATACAAAATAAACAAAAAAATCAATTGTGTTTGCGCCTTATTGCAAAAAACATTTTTAATTTTTAAACTATAAGTGTATTAGATTTTTAGGTAACATAATAATCTAAACCCTTTCAATTTTGTGGCGTTTCGGAGTATTCTGAAACGCCATTCCTGTTTTTATATAAAGAGCATATATTCTTACATTCTCGATTGCATGAATTTAAAAAATTAATTCAGTGATATTCCAAGTAAAATAAATTGAAATAAAAGTAAAATAATTGCTTTTATTTAGTTGACTAAAAATAGTATAAAGTGGTATTATATAGAGAAATTGGGTTAAATTTGAAAACAATTCTATAATAGATATAAGAAGTGAAAGTTAAAATATTTTTTGACGAAAGAATGTGTGTTTAACTGGCATATTAACACTTCTGTAAGAAGCATTAGGAGGTATATTATGAAGAAATTAATTTTGGTAACATCACCACCGGCATGTGGAAAGACATTTGTCACAAGAAAATTAGCAAAGGCTATGCCAAATTGCGTATACTTAGATAAGGATACGTTAATTACGTTATCAAAACAGATTTTTGTTGTAGCAAATCAGGAGTATAACAGAAGTTCAGATTTCTTTGAGGCAGAAATTAGAAATCCAGAGTACGATTGTGTTATGGAATTGGCGATGGAAGCACTGGAATATAATGATACCGTATTTATTAATGCACCATATACAAGAGAGGTAAGAACACCTGGCTATATGGAAAATCTCAGGCAGGAGCTTCTTAAGAAGAAGGGAGCTGAATTGGTAGTTGTGTGGGTTCAGTGCGATAAAGAAGTCTGCAGGCAGAGAATGATACACCGTAACTCAGACAGAGATACATGGAAGTTAGAAAATTGGGATGAATACATTAGTAAACAGAATTTTACTATTCCGGATGGAATTAAGAATTTATTCCTGTTTGATAATTCAACAGATGATTCCTTTAAGAAATCAATTGAAGAAGCAAAAGAATATTTAAATAATTTAAAATAGAGAGCAGAGGCAGCAGTGAATAACTTTTCACTACTGTCTTTTTTTGTATAATTTCGTAATTTTTGAAAATAATAGCCCCACAAGTACCATATATGGTCCTAGACGGTAATTTTTATTAGTAAAATAATCTTAGTACTATATATAGGAGGGCGTAATGAATTCCAGCGAAGCAGTTATTAAAAGAATTAACGATCTGTGTTTCGAAAAAAGAATGTCATACTATGCCCTTGCGTATCGGTCTGCGATTCCAAAATCAACACTGATGAATATTATGAATGGAACAAATCCCACGATATCAACATTGAATAAGATATGTAATGGATTAGAAATGAATTTAATGGAATTTTTTCAGGATGAGTGTTTTGAAATTTGTGAAGAGGAATAAGATTTGAATAAAGATATAAACAAAAATACCAGTTGTGTGTTCACGCTGGTATTTTTATTGTATATATACTTATTCCAATACTTGCGAATACCCTCAAAAAGA
>CAQBGY010000345.1 GCA_948759685.1 uncultured Eubacterium sp. | reverse complement strand
GATAATCAAGTGTTATCCGTTAATTTTAGTGAATAAGAACAACATGGATAACAAAGAGTTTTCTATTTAATTTAGACTTTTCATATATAAATCTCTAAATTAATATTTAAAACAGTAACAAGTAGCTTGTTGGCTCATTCAGATAAAATTAGTTGGAGGATTTTAATGGGTAAAATATCTTTAGGAATAAATATTGGACATGATCAAGGTGCAGCTATTGTAAAGGACGGTAAGCTTTTAGGTGCAATATCGCAAGAACGAATTGACAGAATTAAGCACTCTGCCTCCATTCGTCCACCTTTTGTCGCTATAGACGCTCTTTTGCGCTATACTCAAATAAAAATTACGGATATTGATTGTGTAGGGTTTTCAAGCACTGCAGTTCATATAGATGACTTGCAAACATACATTTGTGATGCTCTTAAAGAATATTATTCGCTATCTAATATCAATATATTATCTGTTTCCCATCATCAGGCTCATGCTGAAAGTGCATATTTTACTTCGGACTTTTCAGAGGCTATAGTTTTGGTTGCAGATGGTGGTGGTGAAATGATAGGTGTCGAAGAAGAGGCTGAAAGCATTTTTTACTGCCATGATGCTGAAGTAAAGCTAACTGAACAAAGATTGCAAAGTAATTATTTTCATGCACTTTATCGACCGCACAACTATTTATATCCGTTTATGAACAAACAACAATTACATGAACAAATTAGTTTGGGCAAAAAATATGAACAAATAAGTAATCTTCTTGGATTTGGGAAAAATGGGGCTGGTAAGACAATGGGGCTTTCTGCATATGGAACAAATCTTATAAATACAAAACCTTCTCCAATAGGCAGCCCACTTTCATTTGAACTTGAATTTCAATACATTATAAAGCAATATCATGATTTATACGAGCAATCAGGAGAAAACTTTTTTTCTTTTATGACGACACATAAAGCAGATATCGCAAAAAGTGTTCAGGATTTTACAGAGAACCAAGTATTGGAGCTTATAAAATATATAATTTCAAAGTATAAGATTAGACAGATCTGTCTGGCGGGAGGTTTATTTTTAAATTGTCCCATAAACCACAAAATTATTGAAACATTTCCTCAAGTGACTATACATATTTGTCCTGCTGCTGGTGATGATGGACAGGCTATAGGTGCTGCATTTTATGCGTACAGACATATTGCATCGAATCTTACATCATCTGCTTCGGCACTTCCATATTTAGGATTCAGCTATACGAATGAACAGATTGAACAGGCATTGCGAGATAGAAATATTTTCTTTCATCGGTATAAAGATGAAGAAATTGCAGTAATTATTGCAAAAAAACTATGGGAAAACGAAATTATTGGCTTACTTCATGGGCGGAGTGAGATTGGACCAAGAGCGCTTTGCCACAGAAGCATATTAGCAAATCCGACAAATAATGATATGAAAGACTATATAAATGCAAAAGTCAAACATCGAGAAAACTTTCGTCCCTTTGCTCCAGTTGTTGCTTCCGAAAAACAATTTACTTATTTTTCATTGCTTCAGGATTCTCCATATATGTTGTTGGCAGCACAAGTTAAAAAAGAATATGTTTCAAAATTGCCTGCCATTACGCATGTAGATGGTTCTGCCCGAGTACAGGCAGTTAATCAAAAAAATGATCCATTTGTGCATAGAATCCTTATTGAATTTGAGCGACTTTCCGGTTTTCCAATTTTACTAAATACATCATTTAATGATAGTGATGAGCCCATTGTAGAAACACCTGATGATGCAATTCAAACTTTTCTGACTACAGAAATCGACACTTTAGTCATGGAAAACTATATAATTTCCAAAAAAGATATGATACAGTAATTGGAAAACCGAAAAATAGTAAAATAAAATATTATTTCTAAACTCCAAGAGGTATAAAGAATGGTGTATGTGTATCACGCATAGGATACTGATATTTTTTGCCAACAAACAAAAGTTTACCTTTTGTAATATCCTGGTAGTTTTCTTTAAAAACACTCATATTTTTTTGACACGAAGAAAAACATATGCTACCTCTTTCACAATTTTTATGATTGCAGGATGATGTACTACCATAATAGGTTATTTCTTGCAGAAAACGATATACCTCGCTTTCTAATCCATATTCACATAAAAAGATGGCATAATTGGTAAGCAAAATTATATTGCTATATGTAAAGTCTAATGCCCCAAGAAAGAACAGGTCACATTGCCGCAAATGTTGAAGCATAGTCTGGAAATATTGATAAATCACTTTGTCTGGTTTCTTTTCTCTAGCGGCAATTATACCTAGAAGACAGTAAAAATGTGGCATTAGTTTTACAATCCCGTTACGGATACTATCGGTAATTCCCATTTCTATATGAATTTTTGCTTGTTCAATTTCATTCTCTGATATAGCTGTCACATAATAAAGAATCGCTAAGAGATAGTGCCCTCTGATAATTGCACCAGGGTATTCAATTTCTGTTGCTTGAGTTAATAATTGTTTACCTTGCTGGAGTAGCATTTTTAAAAAAATTTCATCTTTATTATTTAAAATACATTGTGCTGTTAAAATTCCAAAATCATTATGACAATTTATGCGCGGACTCATATCTGCATTCAGTAATTTTTTGGCTTCCTGCATTAGTCCTAAAGCTTTGGAAGTATCTGAATAAAATTCAATTTTTGCAGCAAGTATTTTACTAAGTGTCAGCAATTTAGTGTCTTGGAGCTTTTTTGCTAAATTGTATGAGAGTTGATTATAAGTTTCAGCAATTACTTTATGATTTTCTTGTGTATATACACTGGAAATTCTATCAAATAAGTCAAATCGGGTCTGATCATCAAAAAGGGAACTGTCCTTACGCTCCTGTGCAATCAATTCCAATAACAGCTTCTTTGCTTCTGGAATCCGATTTGACTGGAGATAAAAATGCGCTTGCATCTGTTTAATTGTTAAATGTAAGGCAATAGCCTTAGTATGATCTTTATGTGCAATTTGAGATACTTTATCAATAATCCATCCAGCTTTGGAGGCGGAGCTATTATGAAGAGCGATATACAACCATGCTAATAAAGTCTTTTGTTGCAAGTCAGTGTTGTTTGCCTTACAAGCAAGCCCATATATAATCTGGTATCCATCTGCATATTTCGGAGTCAAATTACAGGATGAAATATTTTGGATTTCCTGAATTTCCATTATTGCAGGGTGTAGTAACCTCTCACAAGAAGTATAATCATTTTCACAAAAATATATTGTTGCCCTTGGTATATCCGGATATATTTTCAAAAGGTTCGGACTAGCAACCAATATAGCTGCTAATTCCTTAATAATTTTATCAGAATAAAGTTTTTTTCGTAGAAAAAGAAAAATATTTTCGTGATCAAAAGCAATATTGTTTTCATCTGTAAACTTTAAAAAATGATTTTTATATAGTATAGCTACATCTGAATAGTTATCGTCTGAGAAAAAGTGATGATAAATATATTTTGGGGCTTCCATTCCATAAAGCGAAATAAGCAAGAGGAAGTTCTGCAGATGCTTTCCTCCAGGTAAATCTTTAATTATATTAAAACGATCATTCAATAAGGCTTCTACAGAGTCAGGTATATATACTTTCTGACAGAATGTACTCACATTTTCAATGCCAACCGTATTTCTATTAAGCAAATAAATAAGTTTAGTTTCTAAAAGATATTCTATAAATTGGCTAACATAAAAAGGATTGTTTTCTGATGCCTGATAAATCCTGTCAATAACAATTTCAGGTGCACCTTTAATTATGGCACGTATCATATTTTTACACTCATCATCTTTAAGCTTTGGAACAAGATATGAGGTTATAAGAGATTTTCCCTCATCTTTAAGCCATGAAAGAAAAGAAAAATAACTTTCATTATACACCGTATAATCGTCTCTTCCTGCCATGACGATGGTAAATGGTGTATCAGACGTACTTTCTTTCGCTATTGCTTTTAACGATGCAAAAAAATCCTTATCTGCATGATGAATATCTTCAATAACAATAACGTATCGTTTGAAATGCATAGGTATACATAAAATATCAGAAAGTTTATCTAGCTTTATTTGAGGGAAGCGGGAAGCTAATTGTGTTATGAGCGACTTAGTAGTAGACCCATTAAAATCTGAAGTACAGGTATAATGAATTTGCTCTATACCATTTAGACGTAATTGCTTTATTATTTCAAATATTATCCTTGATTTTCCGATTCCTGCTTCTCCTTGTAAATTAATTAATTGTATTTTTGTATTTTTCTGTATGTCCGTAATCATTTGGGTAATAATTGTCCTATGCTGTTCCCCTACGAGAGGAGTCTCAAATTCATAATCAAGAGCATCTCCACAGATAACCACATTTTTTATCTCATTATTGTAATTGATTTTAACCAGTATTTCATCAATTCCATCAAAATTTTCCTTTGTTATGCCTATACATCGACAATTTGCTTCACCAGCTTTTAGAAATATATCAAACTCTGTTTCGGACAGCGACCAATTTCGATCAGACTTTAGCTGAAATCGACA
>CAQBGY010000344.1 GCA_948759685.1 uncultured Eubacterium sp. | reverse complement strand
CGGGTGCAAATAAGAGTAGCTATATAGATTCATTCTTAGACCGCTCTTTGAATGCTACTGAAATGGCAGTTGGAATCAATGCAGCCCTGCATGGGGATGAGCATTACAAATGGTTTATTGACTAATTGATGAGAGGGCATCTATTTATTTAGGTGTCCTTTCCTATTTTTACAGAACTATGGATAAACAGATAGAAAAAGTAATAAAGCACATTAAAGACTTGGAAAACAGATTGGGGTATGTGGATAACAACCTACGCTATATCAAAGTTATACAAGCCTTGAAATATTGGTTGGAAAAGTTTGCAGACCTGCTTAGCAACAACCAAGCATTACAAAGAGAGTACCAAGCAACCTATTTAAGCTACTTTTATACGGGTTGTGGTTTTTCCTTTTATGATAGGGTGTGTAATTCCATATTAGAGTATAAATATGGGAACAGACCTTTTTAATAACTTAAAAATACTACAAAATGGAAGATGATGGAAAATTGATACTATGGGGAACATTGGTAGTTCTCCTACTGATAATAATTGGTATTATCAATCCTTTTTTGCTGATACTGATTTTATCCATCTTTATTTATATACAATCATAGTTACACTTGTTTTATTGGAATGTGACAAAGTTTGAAGTTTCTGAACCATTTACAGAAACAGAAAAGTTTGTCACATTCTGATAGTTCCAAGAAAAACGGAGTGCAAACCAGTTCTGTAACGGAGTGGGAAACTCTCTTTTTAAAATGGCATAATATGGCTTGTAGTTTATGGTATGTGCGATTTTGGGGCAAATTTATCCTCACAGATACCGCTATAATTGCAAATGAATCATTAATTTTGTGGTCTAATTAACTAAAAGCGCAATAGATATGGAAGATATGTTCTCTTTAGGCAATGTTGGATTATGGAGAATGGCAAGCAATGGCTATATGTCTCTAACTGGAGAAGTGGGTGAATTATTCATTACCAAAATTTTAGGAACTATTATTCTTAAATTGAAATATAAAGATATTGTTTACGCAGTTTCAAAAAACGCAAATGAAAGATATTTTAGAGTACCAACCTCGGAAGGTGGATATTTCTTCTACTTTGACAGCTTTAATGAATTAAAAGAGACTATTGAAAAGAATAAATAACAATCTGATTTTTTTAAAAGTTCGCAGTATTTGCGGACTTTTTTTATACCCATTATGAAGATTAGATACTTCTTTCATTCATTACTTAGTTAGGCAACAAACCCATATACCTTATAATCTCTAATAAAACTACATCTTTCAATCCGCAGAATCTACGGGTACTTTTTTCGGGAAGAAATCTTCTTATAGTCCCCGTTCAAAAAAAGTACCTACTTATGCTATTATGAAGAAAAGAAGATGATACTTCCCTAATTACTTACTAAGGATATGCTTTAGAACACTTGGAGCTGCATTTATCAGCGTTTTATCTTTAGCTATTCAAAACCTTTCGCTAACTTTGCAACAATTTCAGAGGTCTTAATGCTCTGAAAGGACATATTTAACGAAAGGTGTTATTGAGATTATCTTCTTTTCTCAAATTCTCGCAAAATTTGAAAAGGCATGAAGATGATAGCAGTAGCACCCCACCATTTGATATATACCTACCTTATATCCATAAGGCTCTTAGATATTGTCAAAATTGGTGTGGGTTGCTATTGTTTTATCCATGCCAAGGCAATGCGAGAAGCCAGAGAAAAGGATAAAGCAGATATAGTTCCCACACCTTATTTTTTATCCGCTTTCTTCGGGGAATTGGGAAGCATATCTGACAAAAGATATGACATATATTATCGTCTTTCTCATTTTAATTGTCATTTGGAAGGCAGTTGAAGAACAGTAACTACATAATAACCTCAATACTTAATTCTACTATGGCGGAAATTTCAGACATACTCAAAATAGGTAAAGATAAATACTTAGAAAAGAATCTTGAACAGAAATGTGGAAATCCTTTTAACGAATGGATTCCTTATGATATTATCAGTTTTAGGTGTTATGTCGAAAATGGAATCAAAAAATATGAAATCTATGGTGAGGACATATATAGCCGTATAGAAAGGATTAAAATTAGACCTTGGAGATATTTAATAAGCCAAGAAGATGGAGAATTTGCTATAAAATACGGTATAGAATCATATTTTATATGGCGTAATTTTTGGGTATCTAACTATCTTGAATATCAAGGATTTGACTGTCGAATACATCATGATTCAAATTATGATTGTTCTAATTATGATGATAGAATTAAAGAATGCGATAATGATATAAAAGACTTTTGGAAAGACTTTAATAAAGAGCTAAATCGTAGAATAGAAAAACTTGAAGAAAAAGACAGAAATAATGAAGATAGGCTTTTTTACACAAAGGTACGGTTAATGGTAGAATATTGTTGGGGATTAATAAATACTGAATGGGGAGATTTGATTGGTGGTGTTCGTTCCAGTTTTTATTGGCAAAGAAAAAGAGAGGAAGAAGAAGAGAAAAGAAAACAAGAAGAGATTGACAAGAAACTTGAAGCCGAAAGACAAGAAGCCGAAGCACGTAAAGAGAAATTTAGATTCAACCAAAGGAACAAGCATCCACTTGATTCTACTATATCCTTTCGTGCATCTGACCATCTTTATATAGTAAATGGAGTTTGTTTAGAATCTGTAACGACCTTTGTTAGTAGCTGTTTCCCGAAATTTAATACAGAGCTTCATGCAAAACAGAAAGCAGGAGCATTAGGAATATCTGTTCAAGAAGTAATAGAAATGTGGGAACGGAAAGGAAAAGAAAGCAGAGATTTAGGTACTGCAATGCACAAAAAAATAGAGAATTATTATCAAGGTATTGATTCTGCAAATGATGATACTTTCAATTTGTTTAGAACATTTGCGAACAATATTAAATTAGTGCCATATCGTACAGAATGGATTGTATATGATTGGGAGTACAAACTTGCAGGGACTATTGATTTCGTAGATTATCAGAATGGAGAATATACAATTTATGATTGGAAACGAAGCGATAAAATCATAGCCAGTGGTATGCCTATAAAAATAAATAAATATGGAGAAAAAGGGAATTATCCTTTGGAACATATAGATAACTCACCTTATTATCATTATGCGTTACAGTTAAGTCTATATAAATTCATTTTAGAGAGAAATTATGGTATTAAAGTTGATAAATTAAGATTGGGTATCTTTCATCCTACATATAACAAACCATATCTTTTGGAAGTTCCATATCTTGAAAATGAGATTAATACTATTTTTAATTTGCGTTCTGAAGTTATATTTTAATTATGGAGTTATGGCGAAAATATTCTATATTATAACATTAGCTATATTACTTATATCTTGTAATTCTAATAATGGTAAGACAAAACAAGTTTCTACCATAGACAGCACTTTACAAGTAAGTGTTGATTCTATCCTGCAAAACAAACTATCCGAACTTGATGCTACAATAGGTCAAGTTATCATAATGGAAGTACAGACGGGAGAAATCAAGGCTTTTGTTGGTTCTGATTCTATTCTGCAAGAATCGGGATTAGTACGTACCGCTTCACTTTTGGCAGCGTTGGAAACAAAGACAGTTAAATTATCCGATACGATAGATGTTGATAATGGTATCTTAGCTATTGGTAAAGATACATTGTGCGACCATAATTGGCATAGGGGTGGATATGGAAAAATCACAGTGGAACAAGGCTTTGGAGTAGCATCCAATATCGCCAATTACAAAATAGTAAAAAAAGTATTTGAGAATGAACAAGCCTTTTCGGAAGCACTTGCAAAGTATGGCTATCAAGTGAAAGACACAAGTCTTGTTTATAATCCTTTGGGATATGGCATTCTCACCACTCCATTACAGAACTTGACTTTCTTTAATTACATAGCTAAAAGTAAGACTGCCATAAAAGAAGCATTGGAATACTCTGTTTCTAATGGATTAGCTAAACCTGCCCAATCAGATAAAGTAAAAGTAGCTGGAGCAACGGGAACAATTCAACTTCCGAACGGTGAATATGCCATAGAATTTTGCGGTTACTTCCCTGCCGATAATCCGAAATACAATGTTATCGTTACCATTAATAAGACAGAATTACCTGCAAGTGGTGGACTGATGGCAGGTAGTGTGTTTAGGCAGATTGTTGATATTATGAATGAAAGACAATGAGAAGATTGCTATTTATCATTATTGGATTGCTTGGTTTTGTGGCTTGCAAAACAGACAAAACATCTGTTCCGCAAGAATTTGAGTGCTTTAATCAGCCACATATCTACATAAAGTACAAACAGCCTATAAACGGATATACAGTAAAAGTAATGTGGCTGCAAAACGATGAAGTAGGTAATGCTCTATTCTGTTTAGAGAAACAAGGAGTACAATATTACTACTTTGCGGAGAAATGGACTGATAAGATTCTATATGATAAAGGTAACACATATCCGGACAACACAGTTATAGAGTTAGACTATACGACTAAATTAGAAAGTGAAGAATACCTTTCGGATGATTCTCCTTTCTTCTTTTCCGATGTTGATTTTGACG
>CAQBGY010000343.1 GCA_948759685.1 uncultured Eubacterium sp. | reverse complement strand
GCATTCGGGACACGCAGTTCTTCATTGCCCGACATTTCGACAAGGAGCATCCGCACGTGCATATCGCCTTCAACCGCATAGACAACAACGGCAATACCATTTCGGACAGGCACGAGCGGCTGCGCAGCACCCGTATTTGCAAGGAACTTACTTTGAAATACGGTTTGCACATGGCGAATGGAAAAGATGATGTCAAGCGTAACCGACTGAAAGAACCGGATAAAACGAAGTACGAATTATACGACATTCTCAAAAAAGAGGTAGGCAGGTGCGGTAACTGGAACGTGCTTGTTGCCAATCTGAAACGGCAGGGCGTGGAAGTCAGTTTCAAGCACAAGAGGCAAACGGACGAGGTACAGGGAATTGTATTCACCAAGAACGGCTACCGTTTTAACGGCTCCAAGGTGGACAGACGTTTCAGCTATATCAAGATTGACGCAGCCTTGCAGCGCAACAGATATAATGAGCGTATGGGAATGACAGCCAAAGTACATAATGTTGCCACGCCAAACGCACCGTCCGGTTCAGCACGCAATGAGTTATTCAGTGGTTCGTTGGGATTGCTGAACGGCAACGGCTCATCTTACAACGCCGCTGATGCGGAAGCCAATCAGGAAATGGCGGAGATACTGCACAGAAAGAAGAAACGCAAACGGGGTATGAGATTGTAATGTGTTTAACGTCTTGATACGGAATACCAATCTCTAAATTTGAGAAAAGCCATTCCGTATCATTTTTAAATATGACAGTATTTGCTTGCTTTCGATATTTCGCATATAGTTCTCCATATATTTCCAGTCGGGAAATCCGTTATTATCAACAGGAAGTGTGATAATTTCTTTGGATAGACGATTTGCACTTCGTTTATATCCAAAATTATATTTTCCTCGCACACGATCTGCAATGGTTGTTATGAATGTTCCTATATACTTATTGAGATGCTTGTTATAGCCTAATGTCATATCAGATGTAGCAATAAAATCTTCTGCTTTGTACACAGAATAACCCATTGACCCCTCGCCATTACGAATAAAGGCGATGCAGTTACCCGTTTGTATTGTTTTTTCATCCCTGTTTACAAAACACAGCACTCCATTATTCTGATTGGTTGCACCAAGATAGCTAATTCCGTTGTCTGATTTTTCAATATGATTGAGTCCTTTGGACTTTCCTGCAACGAGAGTGGGAAACAATTCACACAAGATGAAGTTCTTCCATTTTACCCCCCCCCCATTTTAGATTTATTAATACTTATCCTGTCCTTGAAGACTTTAAGCGTAGTGTTGAGTATATTATGCTCAACCTCTTTCATGAAAGAAGACATGAAAGCAAAATCAATCTCTCCATTATCAGTAGCTGGTAAATATACACGACTCTTCCTTAATCTTGTAAGTGTTGCTCCATAGCTACCCCAACTGAACTTTTCCACGAGTTTTTTTATTGCAACAATCAAAAACATCGCATTATATCTATCCAGCTTTGCGTGTCTGATAATTTGTATGTTCTGCCCTGTATAAAAAGAAGTAGGTTGATAAAATACAGTTTGTGTATCTAAACCGATAGTTATCACGTTACCCTCATCAACTTTATATCGTAAGGATTGTTCTGTTACAAACATATCCATTCCGTTATTTAGGTCAGACCGAGTAATATACGGAATAACGCCATCTTTTTGATTGAGCTTGTTTTTGTCTATGCCGCTATTGGTGGATTGAATAGAAAATTCTTCACCAAAAACAAATTCTTTCCAATTGGAGTATAGCGTTTTACCCCCCCCCCAGTATATCGCTGGTTATCAGTTGTTTGCATAATCTTTCTATTGTTGGTTTTAATATCTGTTTCTCTTTTTGCTTCATATAGGCTTCCATAAAAGCCCAGTCAGGATTATCGCTGGCATCTACAGGGAGCAGTATTCGTTGTCGTTTCAAACGTCCCGTACCCATTTTATAGCCATATCCATATTTCTCTCGTTGTTTGGTTATGCACAAGGAAATGAATAGAGCAACATATCTGTTATTCCTTTTAAGACGCAATTTGCGAGTATCATTACCGTATAAAGCCTCATACGGATGATAAAAGCAATAACCTACCGACCCATTTCTATTAACTGAGAGACAGCCACGTTCAAGCGTATCATTGTTGTTTGCAACAAAATAGCCAATACCATTGTTATTCGCTGTGGCAGTAATGTATGGCACGAGTCCATCCCAACGTTCTTTCTCGTAAATGTCTCGTCCTGAAACTATTTCAGCGACATCTTCTATGAAGAATGTATTCCAACATCGAGATTCTAAAGAAAGATTATTCATTTTCTCTTCCGTTTATTGTGTTTTCAAACAAATACCCTCTGCCATGAGTTATCATGTTGAACTCAAATGTCAGATAATCAGCCATCGTGTTCTCAAAGTCCTTTTCTGATGGTATTTCATCATTGAAGTAATAGAACGCATGAAGCCATTCATCTTCCGCTTCAATTGTCGTTGTTACACAGAATTTTGTTTCTGCCTCAATTCGTCCAAACCACACATCAAGTAAATGCTGTCGCTTGTCTTTGGCACTTGCGGTCTCTTCTAAACCTATGTGTTTGCTAACCACATAACCATCATCTTCAAAGTTTATGAATTTACAAAGGTGGTTCTTTGCATGAGGTATTCCAGCCGTAAACACTGCTATACATGGGTTTGTACCTACTCCATAGAACGTGTTCTTATTGAGAGTGATAACGCCCTCCAAAGTATGTTTTTTGAGTATATTATTCTTGATATTCTGCTCCTCTTTACTCTTACCTGTAACAGAAGATTGCGGTATAATTACTATAGCCCTTGCACCTTCAGCGAGAGAATTCAGCAGATGTTCGGTGAAACTTATCTCATATTGGGAGGGATCTTGCTTGGTTCCCTGAGAATAAGGTGGATTCATCATACCGACTGTGCAACCCTTCAATTGGATTTGATTCGGATTTTGTTTTAAAAAGTCCAAATTGTGCAAGTTACTTTTCCCATCACCACGTAATATCATATTAGTAGTAGCAATAGTAAACATATACGGCTGCTGTTCTATACCAAATAATTGGTCGCGCTTTATGCTTCGGCGTTGACTGTCATTATCGGTCATCTTGACCATTTTGTGCATAGCAGCGATTAGGAAACCTGCCGTGCCACAACAAGGGTCAATAACCTTGTCTGTTGGTTTAAGTTGAGCCAAATCACAGAACAACTCTGTAATATGCTTCGGTGTGAGAACTATACCTAAAGTCTGTCCATCACCGCCTGAATAAGACATAAATTCTCCATAAAATCGTCCAAGATAATCTTCCGCTGAATTATGGTACTTGATATTTTGAAAAATACTTTTATTCAAGAACTCCGTATAATGTTTCAGTGGCGTCTTTCCTAATCTTTCTTCTATCTCATTAATTTTTGGAGTGTCCTTAATTACAGAAAATTGACTAAGAAGTTTTTCTCTTTTTGTATCGGGTGTTACATTTTGCGCGTTGTAGGTTGCTTTTTATCGCATCATAAATTTTTTGCCCGTCAGTAACTACGGTATCACCGATAAGAGAATCAATAGAGAATGTTTTGTAATCTATCTCACGCAACGCCAACATAATACCAGAAACCACCAGCGGTTTCTGCTCTGTTGTAAGTTGTCCATATGTGCGTAAATACTCATGAAGTTCAGCTGCATCTTTCAATATCTCAGCCGTGGTCTTCTCCACATCCGTTTCTTCATGAAGTATCTCCTTTAAATAAAATTCGTCAATATTACTCTCGTTAAATGATATGAATGTCTCTACATCGGCTAACTCTTGGTAATCATCCCGCTCATTTACGAAAACAGGCGTAATTCGATGGCGTTTTTCATTTCCTGATACTCCAATTGCCAACACTTTGTTGTAGGAAGTTTTTGCTGCCAAATGTCTTGCATAAAACAATGCACCGTTTACTGCATAATTTCTTACCGCCTTGACATCCTGTGCAATAAGTTCTTTCTCATCCTTGTATAAATGCTTGTCAAGCGAAGCCTTATCCTCAACTACAAGAATGAAATCTTTAACCACCCCACAATACTCGGGATAGCCGGCGTTTCCTGTATTTGATTTTGAAGCTGTCTTTAAAGCCTCGTCTATTTCTATTATATCACATCCTTGTGGCGTTAAATGAATGTCTGCTTCTTGCAACAGTTCATAAACCCAAAGGTCTGTTTTAACCTCTTTTTTCGCCATATAGTGATTACACTTTGGTTTTGTTAGATACGAGTAAATCTCGCACATCAATATTCAGAATGTCTGCAATTCGATATAAAACAGGAACAGGAGGTTGCACTTTGTTTGTGGCGTATAGATTGACCATGTTAAAAGTCTTTCCAAGCCTATTTGCCAATTCTGTTTGACTAATCCCTTTGGCTTCCAATTCCTGTTTTATCCGATTCATGCACACGTCATTTTTGTTTAACGGTTGCAAAGATACAAAATTTTATTTGGTAATGGATGAGTTTCTAAAAGAGAAATTGTATCTTTGCACATTGAAAAAGAAGTTGGAGTAGAAATGAACATTGAATA
>CAQBGY010000342.1 GCA_948759685.1 uncultured Eubacterium sp. | reverse complement strand
ATGGAAAAAAAGTAAGATATGTTCGTGGGCAAAGTAAGTCCACTTACTTTGCGATTTAAGTCCACTTACTTTGCCCGGGAACATATCTTCTCCAAAAAAGTCAAGAATCCCTTGTCTTTGAAATAAAAAATGTATATTTACATAAAGCTTTTAAAAAGTAGGGGATATGGAACAGATGCGTAAACTGCCGATTGGTATACAGACTTTTGAGGAAATTCGTAAGGATGGTTATCTTTACGTGGACAAGACTGCATGGGCCTATCAGATAGCGAATATAGGAAAACCTTATTTTTTAATCCGTTCCCGCCGTTTTGGAAAGAGTTTGCTTCTTTCCACTTTAAGCCTATTTTTCAGGGATTTCTTCAGTCTGCAGCCAGATAAAATCGGATTGGCAATATGCCAATAGTTAACAAACAAGCCAAATTTTTAATAACTCAATATATAGGCACTGGCAAAAATGTCTATACAAAGGGTATGTGAGTACTAACCAAACTACGTATGATTGTGGATTTTGTATCTAGCATGACGGATAAATATGCTTTGAGTCTCTATCGACAATTGAGTGGACAGGAATTGTGATGTTTGTTTCTATTAAAAATGTAGTGATTTGTTTATAAGGATGAGAAAAAAAAGAAGATATCAATTTAAAAAAGCTTTTAGAAAGCAGATTGAAAAAGGAGCTATTCGAAATTTTATCAATAAAGAAATGAAAGATCTATCTTGTATTAAGATTAGTGATGCAGCATCAGAATCTCTAGAAGTGGGACCTTTGAAGGAGGGTGACTCTTTATTTAGAAGAAGTGAAAATATAGAAGATTCTTTTTTGACTAATTCTAGAAAGGCAAAAGGTCTTTTCATGCTTGAAGGTTATATCAATTCGGCTTTAAATCTTCTGAATATAATAAAAGAGTCAAATGGTAATTTGGCAAAGGACAGCTATGTTTTTCCTGCATTATTTAATTTCCGGCAGTATTTGGAACTAACCATGAAAGAATCAATTTCTTCTTTTGAAAAATTAGGAGGACAATATAAGGATGATAAAAATCATACTTTAACAAGTTTGTGGAATTCACTATATGTTTTTTTGGATAAAGGAGATAAGGAACTTCCTGTAGTCGGAAAATTGATTCAGGAATTTGATGATAAAGACCGTTATTCCATGGCTTTTAGATATCCTTATCAGAAAGGCAAAGAGGGAGAACTCCAACAGGAAAACTCGTTCAACGACTTGATTGATATAGAAAATTTACGAACTAAGATGTTGCAACTTTATCGCTTTTTTGAAGGGGTTAGTGAACTAGCGAATGTCGAGAACACTGATGTTTAGTAAGCAGTCAAAAATAGGCTATTGATTGAAAGTTCTATCTTCGCTGCAAAATTTTATCATTATGTATAGCTGTGAAGATCTTGAAAGGTTTTACTTTCAGTACCAGACGGAGGCTTTGTCTCATAGAGAATCAGAAGTTCTTAATTATCTGAATCGATTCTGGAACGAGATATTTGCTTTATTGGATGACGGGGGAACTGCAGATAGATAATCCAGTGGAGTAAGGCATTTGAAAGTTTACTACTCAACGAGACAATTCACTTTATTAAGGTAGTGATGCCGGTGCTGAAATGGCTGCCACATATCATAGTGTGATTGGAACGGTGAAGCTTCATGGTAGCTCTATCCGGAATTTCATCGGAACTTTTTTCAAAAAGATCTTTAACGGATACAGGGATTATATGAATATGATTCCTGACAAAATCACTTTGGCTACAAGCCAATGTTAAATTCAAATCTGATTTATTAACAAAACTCAGTGTAGGGCACACTTATGTGCTCTTTCAAACGGGAATGCCATAAATTGAGTGCTTACAGAATTTAATAAATCTTATAGAGAAAGATGAATTTAAGCGTTTTTCATATAAGATATATCAAAAGAGTATGTTGACGAAGATTAAATTAAAATTTCATCATATTGTATTTGACTTCTTTAGGTTTATAAAGAAAGGAAATGAAAGAAGTATAAAGGCTAAAAAGAATATATTAGCCATGCTTTTTCTAAAGGGAGGGAATATATTAGTAAATCTGATGTTAATTCCTATAACTATAAATTATGTGAATGCAGATAATTATGGGATATGGTTAACTGTAAGTTCGATTATCAGTTGGATGAGTTTTTTCGATATAGGGATAAATAATGGTTTAAAAAATAAGTTTGCTGAAGCAAAAGCAATGAATAATGAGATACTTATTCAGAAATATGTCAGTACAACTTATTTTGTTTTGGCTCTAATTTTTGTTCCTTTAATGATTTTATTGTTGATAGCTAATACTTTTATTGATTGGTGTTCGTGGTTGAATATTTCTTTTTTATTAAATGAACAGTTACAAATAATAATCGCTATTGTTGTAATATATTTTTGTATTAATTTTGTTTTATCAACCATTAATGTTATATTAATAGCAGATCAGCGTCCTGCTGAATCTTCTGCAAGAACATTGGTACAACAAATTCTTTCATTAATTGTAATATATGTATTAACTCAAGTAACCCAAAAGGATGAATTGTTATATTTATCCTTAGCATTTTGTGGTATCCCTTTATTGATAAGTCTTTATTATAATGTATTACTTTTTCAAACTCGTTATAAAGCCTATACCCCTTGTCTTTCTTGTATTGACAAATCATTATATAAAGAACTGTTATCTTTAGGATCTAAATTTTTTGTGATTCAAATAGCTGCTGTAATACAATATCAGACGATTAATTTTTTAATAATGCGCTATTATTCGGCCTCTGATGTTACGTGTTATAGCGTGGCATATAAATATTTCAGTATTTTATCTATGATTTTTACAATATTTATGGCTCCGATATGGGCTGCAACAACGGAAGCTTATACGAAGAAAGATTTCAAATGGATTAGAAATATAGTGCATAAATATTTGCTTATATGGGTAGGATTGACATGTGTCGGAGCATTGATGCTTTTGTTTTCAACATATATATATAAACTTTGGTTGGGTCAGGATATTGGCATTTCTTTTAAATTATCATTAGTCGTATATGTATACACTTTAGTATTTATGTTTGGGAGTATTTTTGTTAATATTTTGAATGGTATCAGTGCTTTGTATATTCAATTTTGGAGTTCTGTATTCTCTCCATTGTTATTTATAGGGTTATGCATCTTTTTTATTAAAAATCAGATTGGTTTTCCTGCATTGATATTAGCTGGTTGCTTAGCCAATTTTAATGGATTTATAATTGCTCCTATACAATACTACAAGATATTTTATAAAGATAGAAAGGGAATATGGATAAGATGAAAGAAATGCGAATTGTACATATAAATTTATCAGGTTCCAATGGAGGAGCAGCTATTGCTGCGTATAGACTTCATTGCGAAATGAGAAAGAATGGGTTGGATTCAAAGATGCTGGTTGCATTTCAAGGAATTCGTAGTCGTCAGGAGGGGGTTTACCAGTTTTCAATAAGGAAAAAACTGCATCATAAGGTCAATGTTATGATAAATCAATTACTTTATCCTGCAAGTAAAATAATAGGTACATATTCTTTTGCTTTTAATGGTTGTGATTTGTCTAAAGAAAATGATATAAGAGAGGCTGATTTTATTTATTTACATTGGATTAATATGGGAATGCTTTCTATTTATGATGTGGAGAGTATTTTAAAATTAGGTCGACCTGTTTTTTGGTTTATGCATGATATGTGGCCTTTAACTGGCGGGTGTCACTATGCTTTTGATTGTACAAAATATCTAGAAAAATGTATTGATTGTCCATTGCTTCATAGAAAACGTGATATGTTATTTTGCAAATTCCAATTTGAGGAAAAATATAGAATTTTTAGTAAATACTCAAATTTGAAAATTATTGCCCCTTCTACTTGGCTATTTCATCTAGCCTCAACAAGTCTTTTGTTTAAAAATAAACAATTGATTCATATTCCGAATCTTTGTGATATAAATATATTTAAACCGATGGGAAAGGGTTGGGCCAAAAGATTATTTAATCTTTCAGAAAGTAAAAAGCTTATATTATTTGGGGCTGCTACAGGGGGGATGGGAAATATATATAAAGGGTGGGAATATTTACAAAAAGCCATTTTGAATTTATCTGCTTCTTTCTATGAGGCTGTTATATTTGGTGAGTATAATAAAACAGTAGAGAAACAGTTACCTATTAAATGTAATTTTATAGGGAAATTATATGATGAATATTCCCTTTCTGTTTTGTATAATGCTGCTGATGTTTTTGTGACGCCTTCCTTGGCAGATAACTTTCCTAATACAATTTTGGAGTCTTTGTCATGTGGTACACCAGTTGTTGCTTTTAATGTCGGGGGGATACCCGATTTAATAATGCATAAATCTAATGGCTATTTAGCACGTTATAAAGATTGTGAGGACTTGAAAAAAGGAATAGAATGGTGTGTTTCACAATATTCTATTCAAGAGGTTTGTAGGTCTTCTATTATAAAAAAATATAGTCCTGGTTTGATTATAGAGAAACATAAAAAGCTGATGTATGGGAAGATTTAAATATGCACCCTTAT
>CAQBGY010000341.1 GCA_948759685.1 uncultured Eubacterium sp. | reverse complement strand
AGCTCAATGGTAGAGCACGCGGCTGTTAACCGCGGGGTTGTAGGTTCGAGCCCTATTCGGGGAGCGAAAAAAGCTTGTAAACATCGGTGTTTGCAGGCTTTTGTGTTTTAAAAATTGCGGTAAACAGTTTATTGGTATGTAAAACATGCCTTGAGTGTTAACCGATTAATTATATCAGATTAGTTTCAATGAAAGATTACATTGACAAAATAGAATTTTGTATCTTGACATATTTAGTAGAAAACTGTATATTATAAATAGAGAATAGGTCTTGAGCCTATTTTGAACGCAGAAGCGGAAGGTTGTTTCAAGGTGCAGTGTTCCGTGGAGTTCTTGGAGGGTTGGGCAGTTTCCACAACTTGAAGTAGACTATTAGTCGAAAGAAAATGCCAAAAAAGTGCTTCGGGTTTTCCGGAGCATTTTTTCTACCTTAAGATTATTCAGTTTTGCAAAGTATGACAGATGAGTAGGATATATATGATGGATAAGCTGAAAGCAAGTGCAATTGCATTTGAAAGGTTATTAAAATATGAATATGAAATTGTAGCGGGTAGTAAAAAAACCTTGTTGGAAATGACATTATTTTTTGAGAGAGAACACTTTATGCATTTAATCGGTCTGCATAAACTGACAGATTTACAAATACAGAGATTTAGAAAAGAACAGATGTACGACATGGTAATGCGGGATGAGTTAACTTACGATTACATAGAAAAGAGTGTATTTTTTTCAGAGATCAAGGAAAGAATCGAATTATTTCCGATATTGGAAACGGCGCTGGATAGTAATGAATTGTTAATAAAGTATAAGCATGGGTTTGCGCGGGGAACAGTTATAAGGGCATCTTATATCATTATATACAATTATGGAGATGTTACTATTCATTATTTTGTAGATCGAGACGAGAAGACCAATCGGTATTTTGGAAAATCTTTTTTTGGACGAAGTGATGACAAATTTTTACGAAATCAGCAGACGTTTAAGGTGCTGAAATTGACAAAGTATGATAAAGAGGAAAATAGCAGAATCATACTTAAGAACAAAAGAATCAAAGTGTAACACTAAAGATAAATATAGGGGAGTGAATTGATTATGATTATGTTTGACCCATCAGAATACATAAAAGGATTGCAACAACTACTAATCTCGGATAAAAAGAAGATTGGGTTTCTTTGCGGAGCTGGAACATCGCTTGCAAAGAAAAATAAGAATTCCCTAAATGTCCCCGCTATAGGTGCGATGACAGAGAGTGTGATACAGGATTTATGTAAAAAGGAAAAGTATCAAAAGGCAGTATTAGAAATTAAACAAGAGATTATAGAGCGATATGGAGAAGCAGGGTTTCATATTGAATCGCTGTTGTCTAATGTGGAGGAAAAGAAAGAAATTATTGGGAAAGGTATTTTAAATGGATTAAATGAGAATGATTTTGCTGCTTTATCTCAGGAAATTCAGCGTTTAATTCATGATATAGTAAGTGTTCATCTTAAAATAGATAAGGATGCTTATAATAATATGGTGCATTGTGATTTTGCACAATGGATTGCCCAGGCAGAACGTAAAAATGCTGTTGAGATATTTACAACAAATTACGATTATCTGTTTGAGATAGGCCTGGAGCATAATAACGTCCCATATTATGATGGCTTCTCAGGTACATATAATCCATTTTTTTATTCGCATTCAGTGGATGACTTCAATTATTTGCCGCAACAGACCAAACTATGGAAAATACATGGCTCTCTCGGTTGGAGTGTTGGAGAGGATGGGAGAATAATTAGAAATGCGCTATGCGAAAATAGTGGGGAACATAATAATGATATACTGATTTATCCTTCCATATCTAAATATGAACATTCGAAAAAAATGCCATATACGGCTTTAATGGATAGGCTATGTAATTTTCTCAGACAAGAGGATACAGTATTGTTTGTGTGCGGGTATTCTTTTGGGGATGATCATATTAATGAAAGAATTCTGGCGGGGCTGAGAAATGGGATTACGTCTCATGTATATGTCCTTTTTTATGATAAGGCGTGGAAAGGGAACATCCCGTACTATACATTGAATGAATGCTCCAAAATGGCACAGATTGCGCTCTCTAATCCGAGGATCAGTGTTTTTGGGTGTCGTAATGCTGTCATTGGTGGAAAATATGGAGAGTGGAAGCTAAAACGTGAGCCGGATAAAAATGATGACATAAACATATCATTATATTTTGATGAAGATGCTCCTGAAAACGTTAGTATGTCTTTAAAAGAGGAACAAAAAGGAAATGAAGAATGGACGGGAAGGGGAAATTTAAAAATAACTGACTTTGCTAAGTTGGTTGTTTTCTTACAATCGATGATAGTGAACAACTAAAAAGTTCCTATAGAATATAATGAGGATGAAAAGAAAAGGTTGGCTTTTATAATTTTAAAGTGTTTGCAAGAGGAATATAGAAAGTGATATCTGTTAATATGAATGCGGGGTATGAGAAAGGATGGATGCACGAACAAGAATTGGTAGAGTTCTAAGTGTGAATGGCAATGCTGTCAGTATCAAGTTGCAAGATTCCGTGAAATCTAATATGCCAATAATAGATGGAATAGTTTATCGGCTTGGCCAGATAGGTTCTTTTCTAAAAATACCACTTGGATATGCTAACTTGTATGGTATAGTGACACAGACTGGAGCTTCAGCTATTCCAGATAAATATGTTGAAATTTATGAGTTGGATCCAGGCAGTATGCAAAATCAGCAATGGTTGAGCATGGTTCTCGTGGGAGAGCAACAGGGCAAAAGATTCACTCGGGGGATTTCACAATCTCCTACAACAGGTGATACAGTACATTTGGTAACAAATGATGACTTGAATGTTATTTATGGAGATTATAATATACAGAATACGATTGATGTAGGAAATATAAGTATATCAAGCAGTTTAGAAGCCAGACTTGATATAAATAAGATGATTTCACGTCATGCGTGTATTTTAGGGTCTACTGGAAGTGGAAAATCTAATGCTGTCGGAGTGATTTTGGGAGCTATTGGGCAAAAAGATTTTCCAAATTCCCGGATATTACTTATTGACCCACATGGTGAATATAATAGTGTATTTAGACATAGCTCAGTGGTGTTTAAGACGCATGCGAATGCAGATGCGGGTGAGAATGAATTATATATTCCATTTTGGGCTTTGCCGTTCAATGAGTTGATGAGTATTTTGGGCGGCTCTTTGTCGGATGTGAATAAAGAGTATATACGGTCAAAAATTGTAGAAGAAAAAAAGAAATGCGTTGAGAAACTTCAATTGGAAATTGAGCGGGAATTTGTAACAGCTGACTCTCCAGTTCCGTTTAGCATAAAAAAATTGTGGTATGAATTAGACGATTTTGAGAGACAGACATTTGATAAGCCTAGAGATGTCAATACATTGATGAGAAGAACCGAGGAAGGTGATCCGGAAAAGCTGATATCAAATAAATATCCGCCAGCTTCTGTAGGCGGTGGAAGCCCATTTTTAAACTTTCAGGCAAAAGGTATTTTAGGTTTTTTAGACAATATGCGATCTAAGATGAAGGATTCACGATATAAGTTTCTGTTTGAGCCAGGAGACTATTCTCCTGATTTAGAAGGGAGAACCAAAAAAGGATTAAATGATCTTTTAAAATTGTGGCTTGGAAATACAGGAAAGATTACAATTCTTGATTTTTCAGATATACCGAGTGAAATTATGGTTTCCACATCGGGAACACTGCTGAGTATTGTATATGATGCGTTATTTTGGGGACAGAACTTACCCATTGGCGGGAAACAACAGCCTCTCTTAGTGGTTTTGGAAGAGGCACATAATTATTTAAAATCGGAAGAGTTAAATATTGCTTCAAGAACTGTTCAAAAAATTGCAAAGGAGGGGAGGAAATATGGAGTAGGCTTGTTGCTGGTGTCTCAAAGGCCTTCAGAGTTGGATGAAACTGTATTAAGCCAATGTGGAACTATGATAGCGCTAAGAATGAACAATTCGAGGGATAGGGCGCATGTTCAAAGTGCTATACAAGACGAACTGCATAATATAGTGGATTCGCTGTCAGGATTGCGCACGGGAGAGGCAATTATAACTGGTGAAGGAGTTAAGATACCTTCGAGAATACAATTTTATAGACTTGAAAATGCTGTAAAAAGTTCTGATCCAGATGTGGCATGTTGTTGGAAGAAGCAGCCGAATAGTGATCAGGTACAATATGACAAATTGGTAGCTCTGTGGCAAAACCAAAGCTTTTTTGAAAGGAAGAAAGGGGAAGGCGATGAACAACAACATTAAGATGATAAAAGTAGATTCTTCGAATGTTGATGAAGTTGGATATGATGAAGCGGAACAGGTGTTATATGTTCGTTTCTTGACAGGTGCGTTATATATTTATAAAGGAGTGAGCGTATATGAATTTGAGGGATTATGTTCGGCTCCTTCGGTTGGATCCTATCTTCACAGAAACATCAGAAATAATTATCCTTATGAAAGGATAGAATGATTCTGTTAATATTAGGTATTTCAGCAAACTGTCAGGCAAAAGAATTGCTTTTAG
>CAQBGY010000340.1 GCA_948759685.1 uncultured Eubacterium sp. | reverse complement strand
CAATAAAAAAGAAGATCTAATTGAATCTTCATCGTCAAACAATATGTCAATTTTATTCTCATATGCATTTGTAATAAGTCCTGGATCGTTTACTATATTCCATTTGAAATTAATATTCTCCCAGTTAATAGTATTTTCATCCTTATCGGTAAATTTTACAGAATAAGGGCGTTTGTAGCCATTTTTCAAACTGGCATTACCAGAGATAGCACACCTTAAAACTGTCGTTTCATTGGGTGGCTGTGGAGTGGGTGGGAGAGGAGAGATACTGTTATAATCACATATCCTCAATTCCTGATTATCTGCATTTG
Source organism: uncultured Eubacterium sp. (assembly GCA_948759685.1). The sequence continues at coordinate 4,266 of CAQBGY010000340.1, read as the reverse complement.
GATTAAATTCAACCTTATCTGCTATGAAACTTAGTAAGGAACCCATATTGCCAGAGTTGTATAAAACATCATCACTACGAGTAATTTTAAAAACTTTAGTAGGCTTTGTTGGCTTCATATCAATAAATACTCGTTTGCCTTCCAGTTCAAAACCTTCCTCACAATACCCAATAAGAATAGTATAGTTGTTAGAACTCAGCACAAGCGTACTATTACCTGTCTCTCCGACATCGTACTTGGATGCAGAAACTATATTTGAATAACGCTCAATAATCTCCCCATTTGCAAGCTGCCAACGCAGAAGATAATTACACTGAATCATTTTTCCTTCATAATGTACATCGTTTACATTGAATGAATTATAAATAAGCCAGTATGTATCATCTTTTGTGTCATGCAGATATTCACCAATTTTAATTGGATTATCGTATGTGGTTAGAAAGTTCTGATAATTACCATTCAGTGAACTATATTTCCGTTTATAAATGCGAACTTTAGCAGGTCTGTCATCGCATCCTGATACTGGATTCCAAAAATACATAGTGGGAGAGTAGGATGAATCATGTTCCAATTCTTCCTTTAGAAGATTCTGTCCATCAATTATTATTTCCTCTCGTGCTGTGGAACCACTGTGCCTAACACGTTCTTTCATAAGTTGAAGGCTCATATCACACCTTCTTCCTATTCGTAACTAAATCAAACAACTTGGAATTTTTGTATGATTTATCAATTGCATCCTGATTATTTTCTTTCAATAATTCTGCACGTAATTCCTTTGATTTTGTTAGCATGTCTTTAGTGTCTATCTTATGATATTCGGCTGTAGACATACGAGCTTTTAAGGATTCCCTTGTTAAAATAAATTCACTTGTAAGCCATTCGACTATCATATAGTTACACAACAAAACAAACGTATCATCAGTTAAACAAAAGTCGAATTGACCTAATGCATCATCCCTTTTTGATAGATCTTGTTTACATGATTTAAATTTTACGATGGCTGGGCGCATATAGCCAATAACAATATCGTAAGCTTCTTCTTCAGACATCTCACAGAACTGTCTGTCCTTTATTTTTCTAAAAACTAAATCGGCAAGTTCCTTGTATGTAGTATTAGCCATATCCATCACCTGCCTTTATATTATTCTGATACAATTTCAAATCGTAATTTTTCCTCAAGTAAACGAATAATATGTGTATTGTTCAAAACACCGTTATTATACATGGTTCGTACTTTAGAAATCACGACTTCACGCATGCCCGATTTCAGCGCGCTTTCAATAGTGGATTCAATAAGTTTTGTGTCACCTGTTGAAAATAACTTTTTTAATTGATTAACCTTTGCAACTTCCTCATACTTTGACATGAGCCTGAATTTATTGACTGCACGAATGTCCTGTAGAATAATCCAAGGTCTATTTAAGAATACTGGCTTAGAGTTGTTCATGGAGATTAGTTCTTTGACTGATAGATATTCAACGTCACCAATCTTATGCCACTTATATGTTGCACCAGTAATAGGAGAGGTATAAACTAATCCACCAAAGGTAATACTCATACATGGAACTTCTTCATCCATACCAATGTCGTCAATCGTATCGTCTTTTTCATCCGACTCTTCGAAGTCTTCTAAATCAGTAACAATATCATTGATTGCTCCAATTACATTTTCTTTTTTGTCGTCATCTGTTTTTGGATTTTCAATATCCTCTACTTTATCTGAAATAACTGTATCCTCAGAAATATCCTCTTTGATATCCGATCCATCAATTAATGAGGCAGTATTGTTTTCGGTATCATATTTTTCAAGCTTCTCTACGATCTTTTCCTGACCACTATTGCCGACAGAAATACCTCGTTCTTTTGCAATTTTCTTTAATTCATCTAAAGAAAGTTTTTTATAATTCATTTTGATTCTCCTTCAACTTGTATTTTATTATATTCCATACAATGATTGCATTATCTAAATCATCAGATTTTTCAAAAAGAAAATAAGTAGAATTACTTTTTCTATTAAATCCTTTGGATAAATACCAGAAACCATACGATTTTAAGAAATGCATTAATTTGTAAGAATAGCAATAAAAATATTTACTATTTCCCATATTTGACTTCCTTGATAAAAGAGGTAGCAGTATTTAAAACGCTACCTCAAGATTTATTCATTTAGGCAATTGTATACTTAGCAAACAGATTGGATGTAACCAATTCTACACCTACAAGATGCTCAAAAGTAATATCAATTGTCTGATCGTGATTATCATTTTCTTTCTGTTCCCTCGCCCTGATATTTCCTTCATAGAAAATCTTGATGAGCTTTTCGTCAGGTAATACATAAAGCGTATCATCTACACCAGCAAAATCGTATGTATATGGAACAAAGGAATCAGGAATTACGATTGCGTCACATCCAAGACCAGTGTTCTTAACAACGATGCCACCAGTGGCCATTTCCTCTTTCGCTGCATTGGAGATCCAGTTAGCGTTTGTGCCTTCTGCAATTTTGCCAACGGCTCTCTGGGAACCTGCTACCATAACATTCTTTCTGTTGGCAGTACGAACGAGTCTGATTAGATCAACTAAGGTATCTTTGTTATAAGTACCAGACTGTACAAACTTAGCAGGAAGATATGCACCCATGCCATTAAATACGGTAGCAATACGATTATCCATATCAATATCAAAGCCTTCTCTGACTTCGTTGATCATTTCAATACTTGTGGTATAGCCTTTAAGGAATCTATCTAACTCCTCGTAACAGGACACATAACTCCACTCAAGGTCAATGGCAATGTCCTTAGCACGTCCGATTTTCTGACGTTCAACATCCCATGTGCCACCAGAGAATTTTGCTGCTACGAGATAGCTCTTGTCCTTTACAGCAAATGCATTCTTTTCCCCAATGGCACCATTACGGATTTCACAGAGTCTCTTATAAAACGGATTTGTTTTCCAAGATTCAGGAAGAGCAGGTCTTAACGTTTCTTCCCAAATTGTAAAGATTTCATTCTTATGGTTTCTGAAACTTGTATAGTTCAGTTCACCGCCTAAAATTTCCTCATACCCACGTCTTAATGCATCATCAATATGATTTGCCGCTTTTTCAGAAAAAGCAGCAATTTTATTTGTGCTTGCATCTCTATGTAAGTTAATCATGTATGATACAGTATTATTTTCGTTTCCCATATTATAATTTCCTACCTTTCATTAGTCGTTCTGAATTACACGAATCTTTACTTTTACGATTCTGGTATCAAGTGCGTATCCCATACCATCAGAAGTCTGTACACCTTTAGAACTTCCGAAATAAGGGAATCCAGTTTCCTCAATAGTTTCAACAATACCTACGAATTTTGCATCAGTTGGAGCAGTAGCAACAACAGACATTTTATATGTGCCATCAGCAACCACATACTGACCAACTTCTACAGGGGTAGACTCATCAATAGGCTTGATCATGTCACTAGAAACTTTAAATTTTCTGTCAGCCTTCAGTTCATAAGTCCTAAAAATCCTACCTGCTTCATTCGTGTAATTGTCTTCGTTCTTTTCCTCAGCAAGTCTTTCATCATATCCATATACAGAGTGGATTACGATATAAACCTTATCTGTCTTGGTTGGTTTAGAAGCGGTATACACATCTGTATAACCAGTAGCTAGTCCACCATTTGCAACAATGGAACCATTATCTACATCTTCAGTTGCTACGAAACTAACATTCATGCAACCCTGTAACTTTGTTGATTCAGCAATACCATGTTTTGCCATATTTAAAATCCTCCTTAATCTACAAAACCATCAAACAAATGTCCGTATCTGTTTGTGAGTTCATTTTCTGTACTATATTTATTTACATTGGTTGAAGTTGGGTTATATGAGAATGTCTTTTTGGTATTAGAATTCATGAGTACATCGCCACATAGCATTGTGAGATCACTATCGAGTTTTTCTAAATCGACATCTTCATAATTTTCAAGTTTTGCTTTAAAATAAATAAACTCTGGAGATTTGCCGATTTTCTTTTCAAATCGTTCCAGAGTTTCTTTAACAGCTTCGATATGAGATTGTTTTGCTTTTTCTGCCTCAATAGCTTCAAACTTATCAAGTTTCTCTTTTACTACTGAGTAAGAATTTTGCAAAGTTTCAAAATCACTTTGTAACTTTGTGTATTTTGTTTCTATTTCACCAGAAACTTCTTTGATTTTTTCATCTAACCTAAAATCCCGGCCTGATTATACACTGGTTTAAGCTATTAAGTGATACAGT
>CAQBGY010000339.1 GCA_948759685.1 uncultured Eubacterium sp. | reverse complement strand
CCGCAGGTGGAGGACTATCTGGAGGGAGTGCGTGAAGCAAGGGAGAAAGAGCCAGTCAGTATTTTTAATATCCGCATGAATGACGAGGAACGGTGGTTTAAGAATACCAGCGGGCTTGATGCGGAGGGGCTGTGTAAAGCCTATGCGGAATGTGACAAGCCTTTTGTGGAAATGGGAAAATACGGGGAATGGATAAAAGCGGCAGACCATGCTTCTATTGAGCAGGGGGACAGGCTGGACTTCTCCATAGAGTTTAATGAGGAAACTGACCAGATCACCATATTTGACGGGGAAAACTTTACATACAAAGGACTGCGGGAAACTTTATTCCCGGAACAGGCAGAGCCGGAAGTGACGCTGACCGTAGCGGAGTGCGGCGAATTTCACACTATGGGAGAATTTTATGAGAATATCCCTACTGTGGAGGAAGCTGTCGCAATCTGGAAGCAGATACCGCCGGATCGCATGAACGGAATCCCTGCTATCGGCATCAATATCCATGCACCGGGAACAGAAACATTTGAAGATGTGGGGATTGACATTTTATCCGGGAAAAGGATTGACCTTGATATTTTGGAGTATATCCCTGACATAAAAGGCAGTCCACAGGCGATGGAAGTGATTGCGGAGCTTGTGGCGAAACTGCCGGAAATGGAGATAGACGGACATATGGGCGAGGAATTTGAAGCAAAAGTATGGGAAAAGCGAATGCCCGGTCTGACACCAGCAGAACAGCTTGCAGTGGAGCTTGACCGCTTTACATATGATTATGATGCCGCCCTTTACCATGACAACAGCCAGAACATGACGGAGAATGTATCAGAGCTTGCAGATGCCTTAAAGCAGGGGGATACACAGGACATTGTATCGTGGCTTGCTGATATAGCTGCGGACAAAACGGAGCCGGAGGAAAGCAGGAGGGCTAAGGAGCTGCTTGAAAAGCTGGCGGAGTACAAGCCGCTTGCAAAGATTGAGGAAATGGAAGAACAGAATTATAACATGGTCGATAATGTGCTGAATAACGGCGCAGGGGAGAAAGCGCAGAAAGAGGAAAACAGGAAAGCACAGGACAAGCCAGCGGCAAAACCGTCTTTAAAAGCCCGACTTGCGGAGAAAAAGGCACAGGTGGCAGGACAGGGCAGGGAGCAGGAAGAAAATATAAAAAATAAGCAGAGGGAGATGTAAGAATATGGATACAATGTTTACCGTGGAAGAAAGTAATTTAATCTGCATATTTGCAGGGGAAGGCAGGAATGAGGTCATAGAAGATATGGAACGGGCTTTGCCATATCTGGAAGATACGGATATGGAAGAATTATCCCACAGGGTAATTGTAAAGTTACAGAATATGACTGACGAGGAATTTGAACAGCTTGAATTGACAGAAGCAGAATAAAATATAACAGAAACAGGCTTCCTTCCCTATTAAAATGAGGGAGGGAAAAGCCTGTTTTTTTGTGCCTGATTATGGTTTCTGTCAATCTGGAAAAACACAGTAGTTTTGTTGCGGATTTTGACGGTCAACAGTATAATATAGTGCAGAAACGGAGGAATTGTTATGTCAAAGAAAAAACGCCCGCATGGGCATTACTGCAAAATATGCGGCGAATATAAGGCAAACGAGAAGTTTTCAGGGAAAGGTCATGCAGCCCATATCTGCAAATCCTGTTCCCGTTTAAGCGCTGCCGAAAAAGCGGCGGCAATGGATATAAACCGGATGATGGGCTTCCCTATGCGGCGGCTTTCAGACGGCGAGAAGAAGTGGCTGCAAGGAAAAATGCACGATAAATGCCCGGAAGTGGCAGACACGGCGAGGGAGATTTACAACGTATGTTTTCCCTATGCGGAACGCAATGCCATGAAAAAGCAGCTTGTCATCAATACATTGTCTTTTGAAGTGCATACAGAGGTTTATGACGGGTATGGTGATATGGAAATGGCTGACCGCCTGTTTACCATTGACAGGAAAAGCCGTGTCCTGACCATGACGGACTTCCATGCAGACAGCGGGGAGCAGTCTGTTGTTCTGGACGGCGGGAAGATGGCGAAGCTACTGCGGTATATCATACATACGCTGGAAATTTTTATGTGGGAGCAGGATTATTGTCTGAATCCTGATGAAGATGAATTTTTTACGGATATTCTTTCGGAGGAAGGCATCTATATAGATGATTTGGAGGAAAAAGAGGAGGCTCTGCCAGCGGAGCCGGAGGGCAGACCGTCATGGCAGGTGCATATCGAATACAGTAACCATACTGTTCAGGATATATGCAGTTATGAGGATTACCTGCCGGATCGCCCGGAAGAATTGTATCTTTCATTCATGGAATATTTTGAACCGGATGAAGATAGTTTTGAATTTATCTAAGAGTGGGAGAGGTGCTGAACCAGCTCATATTTTCAGCACCACATCTACATAAAACTCCGTTCCGCTGTTGGAAGCCTGTGCCGAACCGCCGTACTTTTCCGCTACTGCTGCAATGGCGGCAAGCCCGATCCCGTTTCCGCCGTGCTTCGTGGAACGGTAGCCGTCCTTCCCTTTCCGCACCCTGCCGTCAAAGTTGTTGGTGGAAACGATGTACAGACTGCTGTTATGGAGGATTTCCGTGGTCAGGCAGAAATACCGCCTGCCCTCCGGCACGGTAAGGCACCCGTCGATGGCATTCTCTATCAGGTTCCCGAACAGGGAAACGATGTCAAGTTCATTGGCAGGCGTAAGCTCCGGCAGTTCAATATGCCAGTCTGTGTCTATGCCTGCTGAAACAGCTATTTCGTGGTAGTGACTAAACAGCGCATTGAGGGCGGCATTGGCACAGTAATTTGAAGGTGCATTTTCCGCAAGGCTGACCTCGTATGCTGCAAGATGTGTCCGGATGCTGCCGATGTCGCCTTTCTCTGCAAGGGAAGAAAGCAGACGCACGGAGTGGCGGAAGTCATGCCGCAGACGTGCGGTCTGGCGCATATGCTCCTGCAGCGTCCGGTACTGCCGTGCCTGCATTTCAAGGAGCTGCGTGCGTTCCTTCAGCTCGGTGTGTTCCAGTATAACGCTTGTACCCAGGTAAAGAAGCACATAAATTGCCGTAAGGATTGCAAACAGGCAGACCTCCAGCAGCAGGAAAAGGGAAAACATACGCCCCGTATGGAGGGTGCTGTAGGACTGGGGGACAGCCGCTATATTGAAGAACAGAAAGACAGAGGACAATATGACGGTGGAGTACCATATCTTTGGCGTGTCCAGACAGTCGATTATCCTGAAAAAAAGCCCGCAGGCAGGCTGTGCGAAAGCGGCGGCAACCAGACAGGAAAGTAAAAGCCGGAAAAAAGCCGCTTCCACGGAGAAGTCTGCCGCACCCGACGCCGGATGGAGAAAGGCATCAAGGGCATAGGCGAACTGTGCCGGAAAGGTATGGACGGCACAGACACCCACATAGACGGCAAGGCATTTTGGCAGGCTTGCCGTTACGGTACAGCGGTATGGGAAAAAGAACAGGACGAGGGACGGCAGGAGGATGATATTTACATCAATCCGCAGTAAGACGCTTAAAATGGAGCAGAAAAAAGCGTATGGGAGCAGGACAGCCGTGAATAGTGCGGCTGTCTTACGCAGGGTGTACTTCATCTGGTTCTTCATTACATAATAGCAGGATGCCCCCGAAGGAAGCAGTACCAAAAGCACCAGCAGCGCCGATAACCATTTTTCCATATCCATGTTCAGTCCCCCTTCCTGATGATTTCCGGCACAGGGCGTCCGGCAAAGTGTGCCTGACGCTCCCGTATCTTCCTGAAATTGTAATCCCTCGCCGCCTGTTCGATTTTCAGGCGGTCCCGCACACGGATTGGCAGCTTTGCGCCGTTTTCCAGCACACAGCAGTTGTCCGTAAATTCAAGGATGCAGCCGGCGTTTACCATGATACCCTTATTGACGGCAAGGAAGCGGGAATCCCCGTCTGTAAGCATTACAAATTCCGGCATGGTCATGCGGCAGTGCAGGGTTTCCCCGCCTGAAAGGGCGATGTCAAGATAATGTGCGTCCGTAATGACGGAGGAAATCTCGTCAAGGAATACATGGATGGTTTTCCTGCCGTTTATTACCTCTATGTATTTTTGCAGCGGGGGAAGCATTTCCAGAATGTCCCCAAGGACTTTGAATATACGCTGCGGGGAGAAAGGCTTGATAATATATTCAAACGCATGGCAGGAGAAGGCGTCCGGCATAAAGTCCGAGCTGGAAGTCAGGAACACGAGGACGCACCGGTTGTCCATGCTCCGGATTTTCTGCGCTGCGGCAACGCCGTCCATGCCGTCCATGTAAATGTCCATAAAAACGGCATCAAAACTGCCGCCTGCAGAAAAACCGCCGTCCCCGAATGCCTCAAAGAAGCCTTCCGCATTCAGGAATGGGACAGTTTCCACATGGCACTGGCGCTGTGCGCCAAAGTCGCAGACAAGCCCTGCCATTTCGTCCAGAAGTTTCGGTTCATCATCTACTAAAGCAATCTTCAAATTGGTTTCACCTCAAATCTTTAAAAAATCAAATATAATCATACAACAAAAAAAGACATTTTTCAAACCTGTCAA
>CAQBGY010000338.1 GCA_948759685.1 uncultured Eubacterium sp. | reverse complement strand
TTGGGCTTTATTTCATTGCCTTCAAGAATGGAGCGAACGGTAGCATGGGAAATACCCTTCAATTCGGGGTATCCCGCTTCTACGCAGCAGGACTGAATGTACTGCTGCAGCGTGCGGTATGTCCACAGTTCCTGTGCCCTGCCCAGATCCTTTGGCTTTGTGCATGCAATGTTGGTGATCCAGATCTTTTCCTCATCTGTTATGGAGTTTGGTTTACCAGACCGGGCAGCATCATTCATTGTATACTCAAGCCCTGCAGCTATATATTTGTTGACGAAATTAGCTACTGTGTTAGGGTGGACACCGATTGTCTTCGCTATCTCAGTGTTGGACATTCCATCTGCGCTATAAAGGATAATTTTTGCGCGTTGTACCTTACAGTATTCCGCAGTCTGGGATCGAGCGATTTTTTCCAGAACCTCGCGGTCGTCATCTTTCAATATGATGTTTCCGTATTTTTTGTTTCTGCCCATAGTTTTGTCCTCCATACCGGTTGATAAAACCACTATAGCAGATACACATTATTTACACAAGAACTTTCAATACGCTATACTAGTTCATAAGTAACTTCGTCAATGACAACGGATGGGGTTTCCTCATCCAACGGGTATCTCCCATCTATATAGTCAAAAGCGGTGGAGAGCCTCTGTTTTCCGTCCAAAATCGAATAAGAAAAATTCTTCTCGTCCAGTGGTTCTTTTAAGCAATAAATGGGAGGAACAGGATAGTTTGCAAGGATGCTGTGGATTAGCAGGCTCTTTTTCAGTTTGTCGCCATCCCACTGTCCGCTTTGGCGTTGGATTACGTGATCCATTTGAAGGGTGTTTTTCCCATCATACATGTTCTTTAGATTTTTTACCGTCCAGTTTAAAGTTGTCTTAATCATAATGATTTCTCCTTTGCGAAATGGATTTTTATATCCATAAAAATGGAAAGTTCCAATTAGGTTATTGGGATGCCATATTCACAGGCTGCATCGCTTATTATCTTGATGCAGTCCTGTATGACAGATGCAGAATCAACAAACAGCAGCCTTAAAATATAATCGCCTGTATTATCCAGACTTCCCAAAGCAGAGAGATAATTCCTCCGCTTATCCGTCAGTGCAGATACAATTCTTTTGAAAAGCCCCTCTGCATCAAGACTTTGGGATATTGCATTGATGTGATTCGTTTTCTTTCTGTTATCCCCAGGCATTGGTCTTCAATCATCCTGCTTTTTGGTTTCCAGAAATTCCAGTGAATCAATTACGATTTCATTGGAATATATTTTCTGTCCGTTTTTCTCGTAATTGTTGTTTTTCAACTTTCCAGAAATGAGGAGCTTTGTGCCTTTAGAGCAATGCATTTCCACAATCTCTGCCAATATGTTCCAACAGGTACACCTGAAAAAGTCAGTAGGGTAGTTTCCCTGTTCATCCCTTTTCATGGACATATCTGGTACGGCAAAATTAAATACGGCGTGTGCCACGGGTTCAGTACCCATACTATAAGTTACTCTTGGGTCTTCTGTGAGCCGCCCTGTCAATATGATTTTGTTCATGCTTTATCCCTGCACCTTTTAAAGTGCGTATCCTTTCTTATAAATTTTATCTTTATAAAATTTCTTGAATCTTCCTGTAGGGAGCTTTTGGATACTGCCATGTAGAATCTTAAAAGACAAATCCCTTGTCTTTGTTGTAGTAATAAGCCTTAGTTCCTAAAACCTCGTTTGCCTGTACCTGCATCATATTTACATCCAGATTCATTTTGGTGAGGAATTCAATATCAAATTGATCCGACTCAGGAAGCAGCAGTGCTTCATGCACAGAAGAAAAGATGACATAGAAATTGCCATGTTCCATAGCAAAACCTTTTAGTATATCATCAAACAGTACAGCAGCAGCCCCTGCGATTTTTTTGTTGTTTGTCAGTACCCAGAAAGGGCAGTCGGGGAAGTCAGATTCCATTAACCCTTGGTTTAGGTTTTGGATAACTTTTCCCATAGTCTGTAAATTGGCACCTAATATAGCCCTTGTATTATGTACTGCATGGGATATCAGGGATTCCTGATCTATACCCCAAAGGTTTAAGTGATAGTTGTGTACCAGAAAACTTGCAGTTTCATCTTCTGTTGCACTGACCATGCAGCGGACAATAACCGCAAAATCATCAAGGAACTGACGGTGGGGTATATCCTGCAGCAATTCCTTGTTAAGATGCCTGTTGACCAGTTCCACATAAATCTTTTTACGTGGCAGATCGTAAGTTAAAAATGGGGCAGTATCAAAATGGCGGGGATAAACCTTTGAATCAGAATAAATCTGCAGGATTCTATCCATAACATCATCAATAGATACACCATTATCAAGTGCTTCATAAAAAGATTCCAGATAAATAGTGGGGGAGATGTTTTCACTGCCATGCCTGATTGTCAGCCCATCCAGCTTTTCATTTGTCTTTAAGACTTTCTGGATGGAAAGATGGAAGTTATCCCCTAATTTCTTAGAAAGTGCCTCCAAAATCTGTTGTTTCATTGCTTCTTTGTTCATGTGTTTTTCTCCTTTCAAGGTTGTCTGGACAAAAAAAGCAAACATCACTTTATGATGTCTGCCAGTCCATAAGTTACAGTTATCATATTTCATAAAACCTGCTATTCGCCAAAATAGTCTTACACTGTATATTGTAGAAGGATGTAGATATAAAATAAGAAAGCAGAAAGATAGGATGCTGTCTGTTGGGATGCTATCCAGTCGTGGAGTTATTCATTGAAGACCATTTTTTATAATGACAGTGTATAGAGAAAAGGAAGTCATTTTTGACTGTTTGAAAAGGAGCCTTGATATTAAGGCATTCATCCATAATCTATACTTCTTATAAATATATCAGGGTGCTGTTTAGCATTGTTTAAAAGGGGATGTTTCGGCAGTTCCATACAGGGTACAGGATATATGATATTCCTGTGGACCTGACTATCGCCAGCTTAGTTGACATCAGGGTGCCTTGCTTACAGGGTAATGTTATGAGGAAAATGGATGAACAGGGAAAGCGGTAAAAAGGAAAAATGATATACAGGGTTCATCGGATAAGATGAAGAGCAAAAACTTTTGTTTTTGGGTGGGAATGTCTTTTTGGGATGTTCCCGCTTTTTTATATACATAAAAATATTCTGGAACAGGAGGTGAAAGTGATGAAAGAACATATTAAGCATTGGTATCCAAAGGACGAGAGATTTTTCAAAGTGTTATCCATAGCAGGGAACATCAGGCAGGAGGATGCCGCTAAGATAGATATTTCTGCAAGCAGGCTTAAAAATATGGAGAAGGATAAGCTGATTGAGAAAGTGACTTACCCATCAAGATATAATAAGAACCCAAGAAGCAATGTAAGCTATGCGCTCACAAAGAAGGGGAAAGATTTCATTTCTCAAAAGTATGGCATTAGCAGATGCCAGAATGCACATGCAGCAGAACATAACTGCAAAGTTGCCGAGGTGATATGCAGTCTGGATAAAAAAGAGATTGAGACAGTGCAGGCAGAATGGCAGACAAGGGATCAGATGGAAGAAGCACTGGAGCAGATGAGACAGGCGGGCGATTATGACCAATATGACTATTACATGGATTTGTGGAAATCAGGGCTTATCAGTGCTGTGGATGTGGCATATATTTCCGTCAAGACAGGGGAGATGGTGTGCTGTGAGGTTGTGACAAACAGCTATAAAGATTCAGATATACAGGCAAAAGAGTATTGCGGAGAAATCCTGCAGACGGAGATTGAGTATGTGAGGGTGTAAAAATGTAATTGACAAAACAGTAAAGTATGATATTCTATAACGATACAGTCATAAGAGTGTATGGGCGGCATGGGCGGGAAGGAGACCTATATATGTACCATTACATCCAGGACAAAAATTTTTTGAAACATCTAAAGAGCACTTGCTGCGATATTGTCAATCAATTGGTTCAAAGTGTCAATAATGATTCAGTTATGACAGTAAAAGCCTGCTTTGTCGGAAGCGGAGCTAAAAATCTCATAACACAGAATGAAAATAGGACGATAGATTTGGATTACAATTTGTGTATTGTAAGAACTAAAGCTATCAATATTCTTGATGGAAATGAGATAAAGGAGTATGTTAGAAAGCAGTTTAACAAAGTCCTTTATTTAAATGGTTGGGGTGATTGTCAAGATTCAACATCTGTATTTACAACGGAAGAGAGGGTTTTCAAGAAGGGAAACCAAACAGCATTCAAAATTGATATTGCCATAACTTGTAGATACAATAACAGTTGGCAGAGGCTTATTCATCAAAAAACAGGTTTTGCCAATCTGGACAGATATTATTGGAACGAAGTTCAGGATTCGGGAAAACTAGAAGAAAAAGTCCATGCCATAAAATCTAATCATTTGTGGGATGAAGTGCGGCATATATATCTTAATAAGAAGAATTTTTACTTGTGCAAAAATGATTATAACCATCCATCCTTTATTGTATATGTAGAAGCAGTTAATCAAATTTATTATGAATATTTTGGGTGTTAGAAAAAACTTCTGCTTATGCATAAAATCTATTGTAATTCAGGAAAGAGCCTGTATAATAA
>CAQBGY010000337.1 GCA_948759685.1 uncultured Eubacterium sp. | reverse complement strand
TTATTATTTTTCTTCACTTTTAAATCTCACCTTTACCTCTGCTAATTTGTATTCATTCCATTTTTCTACTCTCAAATAGTTCTTCATATGTGTATTCAACCTTGTTAATATTTATATCTGCTTCTTCCGACGCTTTTATGTATTCCCGCGACAATTCTTCACACTGCTGTTCTGTAACCCGAAAGAACCATTTGTTTTCTGAATATATAAATACTCCCTGATTTTTTAATTCGTCTGTCAGAATTATTTCTTTTTGTTTATCGGCATAAACGGGCAGTGAAAACAAAAGAAGTGATTCCTCGACACTATAGTAATCTAGCCTGTAATTAACTTCACACTCCACTTCCCCATCCTTGCTCAACTGCCAAAAAAATCCATCTCTGGCATCCCAGAATAATGCAACCTTTCTGCTCCCGAAACACGTAAACCATCCTCCCCCGCCTGTATACCATAGCACACATTTTTCCATCTCAGGATCATATCTGAAGATCAGCCAATATAAATGCCGGACTCGAATCACCAGTTCTGGTGCATCATCCTCGTCCATGTCAAAAAAGTAATATTCAAAATCACCAACCTTTAAATCATATTCCGTAAAACCTTCCAGTTCCTCGAGATCTTTACAGTAGATTTCTTCACCTGTTTTTTTGTTTAAAAATGGGATCTCATTATGCAGCATTTCTCCAAATTTTTCTTTATATGTATCATAAACATCCAGATTCCCACGAAGAAATTCTCCATGAAAATCAATGTCGTCGTATGCCTTTTTCAATATCTCATATGCATTTTCATCTATATATGGCAGTTCTAGATATTCATCATCCTTCTCTCCCCAAAATAAATTGATACCTTTATATTCTTTTCCCTGAAATAAAAAATTATACTCATTACTGTCTGTTTCTGTCTCTTCAATCTCCTCTATATTATCCTCTGTCAAACTTGATTGAGGTAATACAACTTCTGATTCTATTACTGTATTTTGGGGACTCTTATTATAAACCAACACCACACACATTAGGCATACCGCCGACATAAATAATACAAAATAATATAGGTTATTTCGATTCATTTTTTAATTTCACCTTCAAAAAAATCTCTTCTCACTACATTTCTATACTCACAGGCGCATCTCCTTTTTCATAGCATTCGTATCTTCCAAGTACACTGCCTCGACAATTACTCAAATAATTCTTCATATGTGTATACAACCTCCTGTCTTTGATATGATGCGAACTCCTCTGCATCTACACAATCTGCTATTAATTCATTATACTGTTCTTTTGTCACCCGAAAATACCAATATCCGGTGCCTCTCTCATAAATTCCCTGTGCCTTCATTTCTTTTGAAATGGGAATTTTCTTTTCTTCAGCTGCATACTCAAGCATCATTGCAAAGCAAGGCGTATTGCCATATTTCTGCATTAAGAACGTTTCATATACCACCTCACCATTCTGATTAAATTGACTGTAACTCCAATACTTTCCATCCCATAGCCACATTACCTTTAAACTCCCAAGCACAGCATACCATGTCCCCCTCACTGCCTTCCACAAAAAACATTCACGTGTTGCGGCATCATATTTGAGAACATAAATAAATGTATTGCTTCGCACAGTTAATTCTGGAAAACCATCCTCATCCATATCAAAAAAAGTATATATATTGTTCATAGTCATGATCGGTATCTTTGATATAAATATCTTCTCCCGTACTCATGTCCTGCAAAGGTTTATTCTCCGAAATCCAAGTAATAAAATAATTTCTATACTCCTCATAAACCTCCTCATTCCCTTTCTTAAACTCGCCGTAAAAATCAATTTCGTCGTATGCACGCTGAATTACCAGAAAAGCTGCATCATCAACACATGGAATTCTCTTCAAGAAAGTCTGTCCAATGATCATAGATCCATTTACAATTCCCAGTCAAATCGTCAGTTTCTGCCAGTGAAATTTCCTCTTCTGTCCTGGAGTTTTCTCCGCCAGCGTCTTCAATTGTTATATCTGACTGAGTTTTTTCCAAATTATTTTGAATAATAGATCTGCTTATTCCAATTAAAATAATTAGTCCAATTGCCAATCCGAAAATGCCCTTTTTATTGTACATAATATTTATATCTCCTTTAAATGAGCAGTAACTTTTAATAGTCTATAATCGTTAGGATTAAAATCAAGACTATTTGTAGCGAATTCAATAACACTACCATCTATATTATCTTTTGCGACAAGCATAGGATTACTAGCTCTAGGATATTGAATACCTGTCTGTACTAATCCACTCTCGACATTAGCTTCAGCTGATACAATACTGGATTTTCCATCTTCAGTTTCTATTTTCATAGGTTTCTTTGCTTAACTCCATATAGTTCATCCCATGCCAGTGTCTGCAAAAATATAATATCTATAATGTTTTCATCTCCTGACACAACAGCAAATGACCACGCCTTTCCCATAGAAAAGCCATAGCCATCGTCCTGTACGATCGCATAATATTTGTTATTCTGTTTCCATATGGTTATCTCTTAATAGACCTGCCCTTTTATATCATCACCATCACACGCAACAGATTCCGTATATCAGTATTCACCGATCTATAGATCTAAACTCTCATAATTAGATCTTTTATAATGATATAAGAAACTACTTATTATTACTACAAATAGCCAAATTCAGCCAATATTGACATCTCATTATTTAATATATTCTCTGTATCATACATTCTGTTTTTTATTAACGATTTCCCTCGGAAATATTAATAAAATCATTTACAAACCGTTTCTTGACAGCCACATCTACCTGAGTGCTTTCTGGCGTAAACCGTACAGTTTCTTGTGGATATCCATCCTGAAAATAATATAGCTCACAGTAATAATAATCGTATTCACTTTCTGAAACATCATAATCCAATGGTACTAGAACCATAAAATAATTTTTCTCATCATACTGCAAAAATCTTGTTGCCCTGCCAGAACTGTTTATTTGATGAGTCCTCCTATACATACCGTCTGGCAATTGCTGATAAAAATATGTTTCCGTAAATCCTAGTTTTCCCATTCCCAGCCGATTATATACTACAATATCCATCCTCTTATCATTATCAAAATCGACCTGTTGATACCATTGCAAAACTGCCTTATCATCATACACTTCCTCAAACACTTCTGGTGCAATCTTTTTTATTTCAGTTTCAGTTAATTCTTTTATTTCTACTTCATCTATCAATTGTATGAATGGAATACCGAAATCAAGATGAATATGTTTTTTTAATTCACTGATTACTTCATCTGGTACATACTCATTTGATACTTCTTTCTCTCTTTTCAAATTACCAAATGGATCAGCCCACCATCCTCCTAATACTCCTAAATCCACATACAAGTATGCCTCTCTTTCACTCCTTGGCCTTTCTCCTTCCTTAGTACACAAGTACGAATCCCTGATAAAACTGGAATAATATATCCACTCCTTAAAGCAAAATGTTTTGGGATTTTCTTTATTTTCAACCACTACACAATCATCTATTTGATATACATCATACTTCTGCATCAAATCCCTTTTACGATAAAACATATTGAGCATCAAGACCAACCCCATAATACCTATATTTGCTAATATAAAAATAATCTTTGATTTCTTATTATGGATTTTCATTATCTGGTTCTCCCTGATTTTACTTATAATTCGCTAAATAACTCTTCGTAAGTAAATGTCACTATTCTTATGTCTTTCATTGATGCATTTAACGCCTCTATATATTTTTCTGTCAGTTCATCATATTGTTCTTCAGTAACTCTATAATAATACATTTTTTGAAGTTCATTAAAAATTCCTTGTTGTTTGATTTCATCGCTTATTTTCATTTCTTCACTTTTTTCTGTATAATAATAAGGCAGTGATACTAAATACCAATACTCACTTTCCGTTCCCTGGCTACTTGGATGTATTTCTTTTTTGAACCAAACGCTATACTCCCATTCTCCGGATTCACTAAGTTGGATAAATGCTTCCCCAGAACCATTTTTATCTGCATGTGTTAGTTTTCCTGTTCCTAATAAATATACGGGAGCTCTTACACTTCTCAACCACAATATGATTTCATCCAACTCTTCCTCATACTTAATTATATAGAGCGTATTTACTTCATCTTTTATACAAAGTTCAGGATTTTCATCTCCATCCATGTCAAAAAAATAATATGTATATAATTGCACATTACAATTCCAAAATTCAGACTCCCATAAATATAATTTTTCTCCTGTAACATTATCTATAATAAATCTTTCACCTTTTAGAAATTGATTATATTTTTTCTTATATATATTATATTTTGACAAATCTCCTTGTTTAAAAGTGCCTTTAAAATCAATCGTATTATAAATCTTCTTAATTTCTTGGAATACTTCTTCTTTAACTACATCTTCATTTGTTGCCGATAAATGTTCAGAATCTAACATATTTGGTATACTCCCATTATTTGTTAAATTCATTCCAATACCAAAAGATGTTGTTCCATTTATACCAACTTTAATAATTATTAATATACAAAAGGCCAACAACAGCAATATAATTATAATTTTTCTATTTTT
>CAQBGY010000336.1 GCA_948759685.1 uncultured Eubacterium sp. | reverse complement strand
TGCATAATATCCTGTTTTTTTGCATAAAATAGAAAAAAACAGGATATTGTTATTAGAAAGATAGCTTGGATGCCAATATCGTTATTTGAATTATGCGATGTTGAAGGTTAGTCTATAGGCAAGCTGTTAACAAAATATTGTTCGCCATCTCTCAAGAAAAATACCTCTTCCTCTTTTCCCCGGGTTTCATTATGAAGGAAAAGTAGTGCGTTCCGGGGAACATCTTTGTATTGTAAATAAACACCTTTTGCCTTTTGTTTACCTAACGAAATCCACTTTTTATCTTTTCCCCAATAAAAGAGTTCATAGGTATCTCCCGGACGGATAAAATTGTCGTCGTTGCGTGGAATACATAAAATCTTATTAATTAAAACTTCTGAACCAAAGTCAAAAATAAGTTCCTGTCCTTCTTTCTTAGACAGAAAATAGGTGAGCGGGGCATAATCGAAGCAATTCGCTAGTTTAAATTCATCGTCATTAGCATTATATGGTTCGCATGCGACTATATTTACAGGTTTCACTTCTTGTTGGTCTTGATAAAAGTGTAGTTCTGCTAATTCGAGAAAAGCATTTTCCCTGACTTTGTATCGTACATAGCGGTATTTTTGTTTATTCTGCACCATCAATTCATTATAGCAAACTTTAGACGTATCACATATATGGTATAGCATTTCAGGATGGCTGAAATCAATCGTATTACTTTCCTCAAACTTAGAATCTACAATTTTGTACATTCTATCCTTATTCCATGCAAAGAACGGGAACTTTCGGTAAATCTTAATATCTTCCGATTTGCTTCCTTTATTATCTGTTGAAAAATAATTGAACTGTTTCCCATCAAATATAAATGGATCGGTGAAAGGGATGTATTTTTTCCCCACTTTTGATAAAATGATATAGATGCAATTATCTTCTACATAGCCGAATGACACATTATTTCCATTAAATGACAAAGGTTGATCGCCTTCGTCTATTATACGAACTGAAATTTGTGCTAATACCGATAATGTTGATAATACATTGATCATGAATTAACTGAAAAATATCTTCATAGCTTATATTTTTACATTTAATAATCGACTTGAATACCATGTTGCAAATTTAAATTTGTAAACATGATTTTCATCATAATCATTAATATTTAGTTCCCTACTCCCAGCCCTGCATTCGTATGTCAACCTTCAGCCTTTCTTTTTTAAAGTCTTCTTTCGCCTTTGTGTTAATAGTGTCGATGGTTTTAGTACGGGTGCCGTTGTAGATTGTGTCGAAGCATACCATTAGCAATGCGGCTTTTTCCGTTTGGGAAGGTTAAAAGCAGAGTGAAGCAACTAACTCCCATAAAGTATTCAGATTCGATTATTTTTAGTATTCAAACTCTACCCCGTACCATTTATAAAATTTCGTCTTATAAACCATATCAAGCAATAGTTGGTTTGTTATTTCTGGCTCTTTAATGACATCGGTTGAAAATATGTCTTTTTTTAAAGCTCCAAATTTTAATAACCGATATTTCTTTTCTTCTCCCAGCAAACGCCAGGATGTTGTTAGACTTGGCAAAGCTTCTACCGCTTTTCTTAAAGCCTTTGTTGCTGATGCATAATCTCCAAACCAATGCATTATATATCCATATCGTGCCAAATCTGATGGACTTTGTAAGTGTTGAGTAGAATATCTGTAGATTTCTTTTTTTAACTCATGATAAAATGCTGAATCATTATTTTTCCATTCCTTAACTTGCTGCATTGTTAATAAACGAGGATTATTAAAAATTGCTTTTACAAGAGGATTAATAGATTTCTTTAATAACCCTTTTTGGTAACATACATTTCCAAATGCCCAAGAGTAAAGAGAATTATTGGGATAATCGTATGCTAGGTTTTCTAAAAGGCAATATCCTTGATCCATTTTATCTGTTTGCAAATACAACTGAGACAATAAATAAGTGAGTTGAACATCTCTCGGGCTATATTTTTGAGCTTTTTTCAAAAAAGATATTGCTTTCTCTGCATAAATATCCTGTTTTATCTCTTGGTAGTTTTTAGCACATTCCATTCCCTGATTCACTAAATAAGGAATTCTATTTCCTGGAATATTATATCGTTGCGAGTCGAGGTTGACGAATAAGATTCCACCTCCATAAACGGTTAATAACAACCCTGGTATTAAGTATGATTTTCTATCTTTTGCCGGCTCACAAATTTCTGGTTCGGGCGCTTGTCTTTGTAGAAAAGCTAACAATATAAAAAACATAAGCCATACAAAAGGAATGTCGAACATTGTTGATTGTGCCATTTCTTTGGTCGACAATGCGATTAAAGTAGCAATGATTATCCAAGTATTTTCGTCTTTTCTACGGCTTAATGCAATTCCGATTATCTCTACTAGCAACAGTAGATAAGGTATTATTCCAATGATGCCCTTTTCAATTAGTAATTTGATAATAATGTTTGGTGCAAAAGTTGTAAAAGGAACAGTACTGTCTTGATTTAGTGATTCATCTATAACAAGGGTATAGCTTCCGTTTCCATATCCGAGAATGGGATGCTTCTCAAAAATCTCCCAAGCGGCATAAGTCGAATTTATTCTCCATTCGCTACTCCGTTGTTGTGAAACAGTGGCATTCATGCGCAGGGTAGTTTTCATTTCGGTAGGGAAAAGTATAGCGATTATAGCAATGGCTGCAAAAACGGCGAGCAGCGGTTTCCAGTGCTTGGCACTTTTAGTTGCAGCGATCCATATCACCAAGTAAATGCCTAGTGCAACATAAGCCCCTCTGGAGAAAGAGAGCAAAATCGTTACTATTGTTAGAAATATGAATATACTGGAATAGCGGCGTATAAAACAAATCCACCCTAAAAGTACTAATAGTATTTCTGCCCATACATTGGTTACATATCCTAATGGGCGGAATAAAAAACGAAAATGATAGGTGTCTGTGAAGCCTGCCTCTAATACGGAATTGCGGAATATAATAAACGAACAGACAGTCAGTATCAGAGCTGCCCCAATAGGTAAATAACTTCCTACCTGAAATAGATTCAGAGATTTGCCGGTAGCCAAAAGCTTCCTCACAATCAAATAAACGGTGAATCCATAGAATGAAAATATCATGTTGTATACAGCTGGTACAGCACAACTGGCATAAAAGCATAATACTAAATCATAGGCTACTATGATACTCAACGTCCAGTCTATAAATGTCCATTGTTGGATAGGAAGCGGGCGGACAAATGCTAGAGCTACAATTGACAATAGCATTCCAATCCGGTAATGGTCTTTGAATTGGAATATCTCTATTGTCAACACTGCCAGTAGCAATATTGTAGCCACATAAAAACTGGTATTAAGCTTGTTCTCCATTCTTGCTATTCTGTTTTTTCAGACTACGAATCATTTTCGTAAATAGGTATCCCAATAGTGCGAGGAACAACAGTTGTATTCCGATGTTGCGCATTAAAGCAAAAGGAGGTGTTAGGTTATTAGACAAATAGAGAATGAGTTCCTGCATCTCTCTTGGAAATGAAAGCAGAAAATTATATAGGAAACGTGGAATAATGTATATGAAATAGTATCCCATGAAGAAATTCACTATCACCGCGTATATCGCCAGTCCCCATCTCTCCGCGAGACCTATCCGCAATAAATAGGGCATTTGTTGGATGCGGCGTCTCATAATTCGATACCAGTAATATTTGATTATTTCAATAGAACGTTTACGTAAACTTGGCACTCCTAGGAGGTCAGATACAATCCAGTAACCATCGAATTTAAAGAATGGATTGAGAGTCATCAAAAAGCCTAAATTGAGAATTAATATCATATATCGCAGCATATCGTCACCGGTCATCCAGAAACCGACCAGTAAAACTATAAGAAAGAAACATTGGAAATAGACCCCTGCGATATTTACCATAAATCGTTGCTTTCTATTTAATTTCCATATTTCCGTTACATCTGTATATAGGACGGGAAAATTTAAGTAGATCCCAAAACCGATACTTCCGTGTTTTACCCCACAATATTTACAAGCTGAGGCATGTCCTAATTCGTGAAAGAATGAAGATACTAACATAAATATCAGCAGTCCTGCCATACCAAAAGCATTTGCTCTGTTATTGAAAACTAATAAGTCGGGAACATTGATAAAAAAGAATATGTCCATAATTGTTGCTATAGATAGCAAGCTCCACATAAATTTCCTATTGAATAGAAAAGAAAATCTTTTTGAAAAACGCTCAACAGTGGCGGCTGTTAGAAGTTCCTTTTCGTAAAGGAATGTACATTCTTTCTCTTTGGGAATTGTAAGAAGAGGGTCAATATGCTTTTTAATGAGACTTTCTGTCTGTTCAAAGGTATATTTTCCCTCTTTCTTATTAATATAAGTTTGTATAGCTGCTTCTTGAGTCTCATTCTGTTGTAGGTCAGTTAATAATTCTGCTAAGGGCTGGTTAACCTCAAAATATCTCCCGTTGCAAGAAAGTAGATAATGCTCCTTTTCTGTGGAAGAAGAGAACGGAGAAATGCTGATAGTGTTGTATTTATTCATCTTTTAATAAGCTTTTAGGATGGCACTGTTAATATGTCTGTTCGTGTT
>CAQBGY010000335.1:2646-4596 GCA_948759685.1 uncultured Eubacterium sp. | reverse complement strand
AAAATTGTGGCTGATATGAGTGGAGATAATCAGCGGATGGTTATCTTAAAAGGCGGACGTGGTGGTAAAGGCAACCAGCATTATGCCACAGCAACAATGCAGGCACCAAACTACGCGCAGCCTGGTCAGAAAAGCATGGAATTAAATGTTACATTAGAGTTAAAGAGTATTGCTGACGTTGGTCTGGTTGGATTTCCAAATGTGGGAAAATCGACTCTTTTATCCAGAGTAACGAATGCAGATCCAAAGATTGCAAACTATCATTTTACTACATTGAATCCAAATCTTGGTGTTGTTGATTTGAATGGTGGAAAAGGTTTTGTTATTGCTGATATTCCGGGATTAATAGAAGGTGCATCTGAAGGTGTCGGTCTTGGACATCAGTTCTTAAAGCATATAGAGCGTACGAAGGTAATTATTCATATGATAGATGCGGCTTCCGTTGAGGGAAGAGATCCGATTGAAGACATTAAAGCGATTAATCATGAATTAGAAAAATACAATCCGGATTTATTAAACAGACCACAGGTAATTGCAGCAAATAAGATAGATGCAACTTATGAAGATACCAACGAAGTCATAGATAAAATCAAACAGGAATTTGAGCCAGAGATTAAAGTATATCCGATTTCCGCAGTCAGTGGAAAAGGACTTAAAGAATTACTTTATTATGTAAGAGAACTGCTGGATAGCATTGGAGATGCACCAGTGGTTTATGAACAGGAATATAACCCTGATGATTATCGAATCACTACGGAACTGCCTTATACTGTAGAAATGTTAGAAGAGGGCCTATATTCAGTAGAAGGTCCTCGTATTGAAAGAATGTTAGGGTATACGAATCTTGATTCCGAAAAAGGATTTATGTTCTTCCAGAATTTTATGAAGGACAATGGGATTTTGGATGAATTAGAGGAACTCGGAATAGAAGATGGTGATACAGTAAAGATATATGGACATCACTTCGATTATTACAAATAGCCATGCATATTTTAACAGAAAATCTGTGATTTTCGAACCGGCTATTTGTAATGAGTAGAAAGGAGATTTAAATGAACAGTAAGCAAAGAGCATATCTGCGTAAGATTTCAGCTACGATTGACCCGATATTTCAGGTTGGAAAATCATCAGTCACACCGGAAATTACAACGGCAATAGATGAAGCATTAGAAAAACGCGAGATTATTAAATTAAATGTATTAAAAAACTGCTTTTATGAACCAAAAGATATTGCACAGGTATTGGCAGACAGAACCAGATCATCGGTAGTACATGTCATAGGAAGAAAGATTGTACTTTACAGACCTGCAAAAGATGAGAAAGACAGAAAAATTATTCTTCCATAAAGTGCAGGTAGTATAGCGAAATAAATTATATGAGATGGTGTGAACATGAAAATAGGATTATTAGGCGGGACATTTGATCCGGTACACAATACACATATTTATATGGCAAAAGAGACATTAAAGGCTTTGAAATTAGACAAAGTATATCTGATGCCATCCTTTTGCCCGCCTCATAAGAATTCTGCGAAAATCACGAGTGAATACCATAGAATCAATATGGTAAAACTGGCTGTAGAAGAATTTGACAATATAGAATATTCTGATTTTGAGATTAAAAATAAGTTTAGTTATACAGCAGACACATTGACAGCGTGGAAAGAGCTGTATCCGGAAGATGAATTATATTTTATTGTCGGGGGAGATTCGGTTTCCAGTTTTGAGAATTGGTATCATCCTGAGATTATTTTAGAAAAAGCGGCACTTGTTGTTATTCGCAGAAACGATTTAACACTTGGTAGTTTTGAAAATACAGTTAAAAAATTAATAACAAAATATCATTTAAATTCAGAGAAAATATCTGATTGTCAGAGAGGGCTTGTTATTTTAGATACAGATGTGTCCGGGATATCTTCAAGTTAGATCGGAAGAGCACACGTCTGAACTC
>CAQBGY010000335.1:0-2636 GCA_948759685.1 uncultured Eubacterium sp. | reverse complement strand
ACTGGAGTTCAGACGTGTGCTCTTCCGATCTCGGGATATCTTCAAGTTTTATACGGAATCATCCGTTGGAACTGTGTAAGGATATACTTCCGGTAAAAGTATATGAATATATTCGTAAAAATAAGTTATATACGGATGAAGATGTAAATATGGCATGGTCTGTCTCAGAAATAAAGAGTGATTTGCAAAAAATCTTGAAAGAATCAAGGTATGTGCATACATTAGGTGTGGCTAAGACTGCAAAAGATATGGCAGAAATATTTGATGTAAATCCGAATCAGGCTTATCTTGCAGGCTTGCTGCATGATTGTGCAAAACACTATTCGAATGAACAATTAATAGAAACCTGCGTAAAAAATAATATATTGATTTCAAAATATGAGAAGAACGCTCCATATCTGCTTCATGGAAAGGTTGGGGCATATATCGCTGAGAAGAAATATTATATTGAAGATGATCAGGTATTAAATGCAGTAAAATGGCATACAACCGGGAAACCTGAAATGACAAAATTAGAACAGATTATATTTTGTGCAGATTATATTGAGCCCGGTCGGTCTGTCCAGCCTAATCTATCTTTCTTGCGTCAAATTGCAATGAAAGATCTGGATTTACTGACCTATCACATTTTGAAAGATACATTAAATTATTTACAGAATAAAAATCAGCTTATTGACAGCTTTACAAAAGAAGCATACGAGTTTTATAAAGAAAAAATAGGAGAAAAATAGAATGAGTTCAAAAGAATTGGCAAAGATTGCATACAATGCATTGGACGAAAAAAAGGGAGTAAATATTACAGTCATTGACATTTCTGAAATTTCGGTCATTGCAGATTATTTTATTATTGCCGGCGGAAATAATGAAAATCAGGTAAAAGCGCTGGCAGATAGTGTAGAAGAAGAGTTATATAAGGCAGAAACTGTTCCAAAACATATTGAGGGATATGATAACGCTAACTGGATACTGATGGATTTTGGTGATATTATCGTTCATGTCTTTAATGAAGATGATAGATTGTTTTATGATTTGGAAAGAATCTGGCGGGATGGAAAACAGGTAAATATTAACGAATTGTAGGAGAAGAATATGTGGGCATATGAAAGTGTTTTTTATCAAATATATCCTTTAGGTTTTTGTGGTGCACCTTTTGAAAATGACGGAGTATTACAAAACAGAATACAAAAGATTCATGACTGGATTCCCCATATGAAAAAGGTGGGAGCAGATGCAGTTTATTTTTCACCGTTGTTTGAATCTGATACTCATGGGTACAACACCCGGGATTATAAGAAATTAGATGTCAGATTAGGGGAAAATAAGGATTTTAAAGTACTTTGTGAGGATTTGCATGATAATAATATAAAAGTGGTATTAGACGGCGTTTTTAATCATGCGGGGCGTGGGTTTGGACCATTTGTGGATGTGTGCAGAAACAGAGAAAATTCAAAATATTTAAACTGGTTTCATATTGATTTAAATGGAAATTCCAATTACAATGACGGACTATGGTATGAAGGCTGGGAAGGAAACTATGATTTAGTGAAATTGAATCTTCAAAATAATGAGGTTGTAGAGTATTTATTGGATGCAGTGACATTCTGGATACAGGAGTTTGATATTGATGGTATCCGGCTCGATGTAGCATATTGTCTGGATTTTGAGTTTTTAAAGAGACTGAGAAGACATGTGGATTCTATAAAGAAGGATTTCTTTTTGGTTGGAGAAATGCTGCATGGAGATTACAATCAGCGTATGAACGACGAAATGCTTAACTCTGCAACAAATTATGAGTGTTACAAAGGTCTTCACTCCAGTTTTAACAGTATGAATATGTTTGAGATCAATCATTCACTTCTTCGTCAGTTCGGACCGGAGCAGTGGACACTGTATCGTGGAAAACATTTATTGAATTTTGTGGATAACCATGATGTGACCAGAGTCGCAAGTATTTTATCGAATGAAAGGCATTTACCGTTAATTTATGCTTTAATGTTTGGAATGCCTGGAATACCATGTGTTTACTATGGTAGTGAGTGGGGCGCAAAAGCTGATAAAAGTCAGGGAGATCCGGCACTCAGACCTTGTTTTGATGCACCGGAGTATAATGAGTTGACAGAATTTATTTCAAAACTGGCAGAGGCA
Source organism: uncultured Eubacterium sp. (assembly GCA_948759685.1). The sequence continues at coordinate 491 of CAQBGY010000335.1, read as the reverse complement.
AAAAAATCAAGCAGGGAACTCAATTATGGAGATTTTACATCTGTAGTTCTTACAAATAAGCAGTGCATCTTCAAAAGAACCGTAGATGGTGAATGTGTCTATGTTTGTATCAATGCAGATGAACAGCATTACAAAGCATATTTTGAATTAAATAATATTCAGGTTACAGATTTAATAACCGGTGATATAATGAATATTGACGATGGGTTTGATATGCCGCCATATAGTGCATACTGGCTCAAAATTAATCAATAGACAGCAGAAAGGAAGTAGATAGAATGGAAAACAAATTAGTTCCTGTAACGTTACTTACAGGTTATTTAGGTGCAGGAAAAACGACATTATTAAATCAGGTACTTACAAATCAGAAAGGATATAAGGTCGCTGTAATTGTAAATGATATCGGAGAAGTAAATATTGATGCTTCACTGATTGCAAAAGGTGGACAGGTTACACAGAAGAGATCGGAAGAGCGTCGTGTAGGGAAAGAG
>CAQBGY010000334.1 GCA_948759685.1 uncultured Eubacterium sp. | reverse complement strand
CGATGCTGATCCGACAAACAGCTTCGATTTTCTGACGACTTTTGAAGAGAATGAAGATGTCAACAAAGTTTTTGATTCATTCAAAAACATCGACATTCAATGGAAGAATTACGAAGACAATAAAATTTACGATAGTGAATTTTTGTATGACCAATCTAACGGTTATTTTCTATACAAAAAGTCATTCAATCATAAGAAATACTATGACCTTCTCAGGAAAATAACAAACGGTGAGGACGAGTTAAAAATTAGCGAGAATATGCACAAGGCACTCCCCGATTTCCCAAAGTTTGCCATAACCTATTCTGTTTCCGAAAATGAGGAGGCTTCTGAGGTTAATCAGAAAAAGATGAAAGAAGCACTGGACGATTATAACCAGATGTTTGGAACTCATTTTGGCATAGAAGAAATCAATGCGTATAACAGCAATTTGAATGACCGTCTTGCACGGAAGGACAAAAAATATTTTAACAGGGAGCAGCAGCTTGACCTTGTTATCGTTGTAGACAGGCTTCTTACGGGATTTGACGCCCCCTGCCTTTCAACCCTTTTTATTGACAGACAGCCAATGACTCCACAGAATATTATTCAGGCATTTTCGCGCACGAACAGGCTGTTTGATGATGGGAAACAGTACGGACAGATTGTGACATTTCAAGCGCACGATAAGTTCAAAAATGCAATTAATGATGCCCTTATGCTGTACTCCCGTGGGGGTGATGGGAATCCGATTGCAGAGGATTGGGATGATGTGAAAAAGTCATTTGCAATTTCACTCAAGGCGATACGGAATCTGGCACAGACACCAGAAGAAATCGCAGGACTTTCCCGTAAACAGAAAAAAGCATTTATACAGCTTTTTCGGGCGTTAGATCATGATTTTGCACATCTGAAGTCATTTTCCATATACAATGATAGCGTACTTGATGAGTGGGGATTTAGTGAGGCAGAATATGAAGATTTTGCTGCAATGTATAAAAATGTAATGGAAGAACTAAAAAAGCCGGAAGATGCCACAGATTCTGTGGACGAGCCTGTTCGTGATGACTATGAACTTATAGCATACAGCAAATTACGTATTGATTTTGAATATATTGTAGAATTATTACGGGGATTTGTTGAGTCCTTAGACCAGTCTTTAGAGGACTATGACGAGGCATCTTTTGAAGCAAAAATAAGAACACTTCGGGAGATTATTGTTGAGTTTTCGGGTGATAATCCGAAACTCAGTGCGCTGCTGACGAAGGTTGTTGATGAAATAGAAGCGGACAGGGAAAAATATGTCGGGCAGGATATTTCGGTAATTATAAATCAGATGCGTTATGCGGCTATTGACAAAGAAATACAAAAGTTTGCCAAGAAGTGGTATCTTAATGTGGATGATGTCAAATATGAAGCATATAATTACAGAGATGGAGAACTTTCCAATGAGAATAAACTAAAGGATAGTGCGGATTATGCAGCTTATAGGGAAGTAACACCAGACGCTTTGCCCAAATTTAAATTCAGAACGCAAATGATTAATGAATTTAAAGAAGTACTAATGCCGGAAATTGCTCCATTGATTGATTAAAAGACTTGTGGGATTGCCAATATGTTATCTTGATTGATATGTAATTTATGAGTTAAGGAGTATGATTTTTCAGAATTGAAACAATGAGATTTTTATATGAAATCTATAATTTAGCAAATCAAGAAAGATATACAAAAATTTCTGTGCTTTATTTTTTACTTTCGGACAGAAAAATCTCAAATTGGTCTTTATACATTGAATAATTTCGTGCAAGATTTCAAATTTGCTCATTTATTGATGAAAAAGAACTTGCTGTTGCAAATAACTTTTATAATGTTGATTTTTCCTAAATTACGAGGTTAAAAAAGTGAGCTATTAGGAATTAAGTAATATGGTAAAACACAAGAAAATAATTATGTAAGTTGTTGCTGTTAGAAAATTGATATTAAGTAAGAAGTTTTTCTGACTGTATAGTTGAATTTCGTAATTGTACACAAAATCAGATACATATATACAATAAATGGATTTCTTTTTTGACATTAAAAAAGAAATCCATTTATTGTAAAAGTAAGTATTTTCATACCCATTTTGATAAATGATTTCATGCTTTACCAACAGTTGTCATAATAGCATGGATTTTTTTGTATATCTTATTTTTTGCATCCGCTTATTTACTTCTTTTATATCGGTTGGTATATATTGTCTGTGGCATTTATACGCCATACAAACCGATTTAAATAGGTACTGATTTTATCAGCCATAGCATAATATTTCCAAAATTCTGATAGCTAATCTCATAGACAAAAACGTATATAATCAGATGCGTAGGAAAGCGGATTCGTATTTCATATTGGAGTCTATGAAATTTTCCTTTAGTATGTGAAATTCATCATTACTTAGGCATAGTGCGAAGTGGTTTTTGTGTTCTCTTTTCTCCATTGTTTGAGAAGATTCTTTTATTAAAAATGGTCTGATTTTGTTAAATATATCATGTTTGGTAGGAGGATTTTTCAAGCGTAAAAATTTAAAAAATTCGCAAAGGAAGTTTCTAAATTTTGAGCGCAAGGGGGTTAGGGGGATATTCCACCTATGAGCAATTTTTACAGATTTCTATTCATGGAAAATCTGTAAAAAAACTGTCTATGGACGTCCATAGGCAGTGCTTGCTATTTCTTCCTGCGTATATACGCAAGCAGTGCTTGCTATTACGCCCTGTGTCATGACACAGGCAGTGCTTGCTATTCCAGTATGGATAGTAAGCAGAGAATAGTCTGTAAGGCAGTTTTTCTTTAAGACTGCTAAAACTCCATACGGATATTGCCGTCCGATTTTATTAAAAAAATTTGAAAAAGTTTTTGTAAATAGGAAGGTTTTTTGCATATTTACCATTTAGAATATAACTGGGGCTGAGTGGAAGGAGGGAGTGGCAATGACCGCCGCAGACCGCAGATTAGAGATTATCAGTATTCTTGTGGTCAGCGGTCATACTACATCAAAGGAGCTGGCACAGGAATTTGGTGTTACAAGGCGTACAATATTGCATGATGTTTCAGTCCTCTCATATGGGTATCCCGTATACACAAAGCCGGGGGAAGGAGGGGGAATTTTTATCATGGATAGTTACAAACCATATAATAACACACTCACTCCCGTAGAGCAGGAAAGGCTCAAAAAAATGTATGATGCGGCAGAGGGGGAGGATAAAAAAATCCTCGAACGTGTTCTGCGGAAATACGGTGCATATAAGCTGGGGAACTGTAGCTGAATGAAAAACTGAATATTGCAATACATACAGGACGTGAGGATATGTGTAGCCACTATGTAGGTGCGCCACGATATGCCTGCCCTAATTCGTTTTGGAGTAAACGTGACGGAATGGAAATAATCTATTGAATCAAAGGCATGGAGCGATAAAAACCTGACAAAATGCACAGCAGTTGTGCGGGGCGATGAAGCATATCCGTGATAATGATACTTCTGAATTTTGGTTGAAATTCAGTCATAAAATGACGGTGCAATTCCGATGTGGGCAGCGTAATGACCTGCCACTTGTATGTGAATTATCTGATTATGGAATGGGAGAAAGTGACAGGGAATTTGTAATCTTTTTTAGTGCAGCAAAACAGCGTAAAGGCAATTATGAACGTAACAGTTTGTAATTGCTTTTTTTGCGTTTTAAGGGAGGAAATTGAATGGTAAATAAGAAAAAAATCAGGAAAGAGAAACAGGAAAAGCCGACAAGGATTGTTGTGGAGCGTGTCTATCTTGGCGGTCAGAGCATGGAGGACGCTTTCCGCAAAATCAATGAGGAAACAGTCAAGGAAAATATTACTGAAATCTTGGCAAAAACGGTTTAACTTTCGGGGCGGTCATGCTATAATACTTATAGTGTGTTCCGCCCTTTTATGGAGGTAGGAAGATGAAAGGGAACGGAACAAAAATCACAGCTTTATATTGCAGACTGTCACAGGACGATGGGAATGTCGGGGACAGCATGAGTATCCAGAGCCAGAAAGCTATCTTGGAAAAATATGCGAGGGAAATAGGAAAAATTGCTTATTCTTTCTATGTGGACGACGGTTATTCAGGAACAAATTTTCAAAGACCGAGTTTTCAGAGAATGATAGCCGATATTGAGGATGGGAAGATAGATACGGTCATTACAAAAGACCTCTCCCGTCTTGGCAGGAACTATCTTGAAAGCGGCGCATACATTGAGGTATTTTTCCCACAGCACCATGTACGCTATATTGCAGTCAATGACGGTGTTGATTCCGAGCAGAGCGGCGGACTTGACATCACACCTTTTAAGAATATCTTGAACGAATTTTATTCAAGGGATATTTCCAAAAAGGTCAAGAGCGGGAAGCACATACGGGCGTTGGAAGGTAAATTCATGGGAACAACCGCACCATTTGGTTACAGGAAAGACCCACAGGATAAAAATCATTTAATCGTTGATGAAACAACTGCACCCACTGTCAGGCTGTTATTCAGTCTTGCCTTGGAGGGATACGGAACAAACCGTATTGGGAAAGTGCTTTATGAGAGGAAAATCCCAAAGCCGAGCTATTATAAGCAGGAGT
>CAQBGY010000333.1 GCA_948759685.1 uncultured Eubacterium sp. | reverse complement strand
TTCCGAATAATCAAATACATGATGGCAAAAATTCAACCCGAACAGATAAAATATTATGGGGCAATTTATAAAGGCTCTCCGAATTTTACAGAAGCAACAGACCGTATACAGGAAAAAGTAAAAAGATATTATAGAGACCATCAAACAGAGATTAGCGAATATGTTAATTGCGGGTACATATTAGCATCTATCAATTTAAAAGATTTTGTCAATAAATATTTATAAAACGATACCTAAAAACTGAATCAGAGTTACCCAAAATGCCGCTGCATGGAAAAAAAACAAGCAACGGCATTTCCTTATCTCCGCTTCATCCTGCCCAACGGGGAATCCCTATATGCCGGAGTTTTCTTCATAACATTTTTCAGAACCGTGCGCTCCTGCTCCGACAGCTTCTCATACCGGATTTGTAGCTGCGTACACATCAGGGCGGTGAATACATCCAGATAAGAACCCGGAACAGCTAATGCTTTTTTCGCATCCTTGATTAAGTTCAGAGCATTGGAGCCGTCCGGCGCACTGTTCGTATCGTCCTTGTGCGCTTCTCTTATGGCATGGAGGATAGCGTCCCAAGTCCGGTGTGTAACGTGACAGAAATAATCTTCTTCCTGTATCTGCATGGCTTCCAACGCCTTTAAAGCAGTTTCTTCCTCTCCGATGAAGGCTACCGGAACGTAAAGCGCAGCGAGCAGGAGGGAGAAATCAAGATAAAGAGCCATGCCGCTGTTGTCGCCGGGAAGCTCTATCCTGACAAAAAGCCCAGACAGCAGGAATGGTAAAAATGGCAGAAAAACAGAAACCCGGACGTTGTGCGCCCTGCGGACAGCAGATGATTTCCGTAGATTTTCAATCTGCTCCAATCATCACAGGGGAAGCTACCCTTCCCCTGCGCTGGCTTTGCCAGCTACCCCTTTGTGGACTTGCCGCCCGAAAATCTTTCAGAAAGCCTATTCCATTTAGCAAGTTAAAGCTGTATAATAGTGCCAGCGATAAATCGGGAGTTGTTTACAATACAGGTCATGTTGTTACAGAAAGGATATGAATAAGATGTCTAAATACAGCTTGAACATAGCAATTAAATATGGGGAAACTTTAAGAGAATTTAATGATAAATCTGAAGCTGAAGATTATTTTATTTCATATAAAGACAATTTACTAAACAGATTAAAAGCGATTATCACCCAAACGTCTGTGTTTTTTCCTGACTATACAATTGAAAGCCTAAAGAAATTAGAAAAATGGTATTTTGATTTATATGAAAAACAATCATTTGAGCAGGTGGGATTGACACAAGAAGAATTTGAAAGCATGATGTCTGTTTATTGGGGGGAGGTCATTATTAAGAATAATGAGGACGCTAAATGGGTGGTTATGGAATATCCTTTTTCACAAAAAAAGTATGAATTCTTAGTGAGCACAGGACTTTGCAACGTGTCAGTGGTTAATAAATTTCACGACTTGTATCGCATGCAGAGCAACAAACGAAGAACTCTGTTATTTAGAGAATATAATCGGTATTTCGCAAGGTAAATTCCAGTTAGATATACTGGAAAATCGAGATTGTCAACGAATCATGAAGGGTTATCACAGCCTACAATGAAAATAGGGTGCTAGCTCCACTACTGTTTTAGCTTCCTGTCCTGGTTTATAACAGTCTTAGACAGGATTAAGTTTGATTGCACCTTGGAGGATCTGACCCCGTTTGTCAACGTAAATGTTTTGTCCTTGAGCACAGCATATTGTCGCACCTTTTATGGATAGCACGAGTAGCAAAGTTCGTATCATCTCGGGCAAATCTCCTGCCAATTTTATTACAAAGGAGATGCTCTGTATGAAAGACCTTCTGGAAATTTCCTGTGGGCTGGATGTCCACAAAGATAAAATTGTTGCCTGTATCCTGACTGGTCCTTTGGGTAAGCCGACAAACTCTGAAATCCGGGAGTTTACCACATTAATCCCGGATATGATTGCTTTACGGGACTGGATCGTTTCTCAAAACTGCCATCATGTCGCTATGGAAAGCACAGGTATTTACTGGATGCCTATTTATGAAATACTCGAAGAAGCGTTTGGCGGCGATATTACCTTGCTGGTTGTAAACGCACGCCATATGAAGAATGTCCCTGGCAAGAAAACAGACATGCGGGATTCTGAATGGATTTCCACCCTGTTACGTGCCGGGCTTTTGAATGGCAGCTTTATTCCCGAAAAAAGAATCCGGGAGTTCCGTGACTTAAACCGTTACCGTAAAAGTGTCATCCGTGATATCACATCCCAGAAAAACAGAGTTGAGAAGTTCCTGCAAAGCTCTGGCTTTCGCCTTTCCTCTTTTATTTCTGATATTTTTGGCGCTTCCGGCAGGAACATCATCCGGCATCTCACTGAGCATGGACAGATTGATCGGTCTGCTTTGGATTCCTGCTTAAAAACAAAGACAAGAAACCGTATAGATGAAATCCTCATGTCCGTAAATGGAACCCTGTCAGAACATCAAAAAGCCTTCCTGAAGATTCTTATGGACCATTATGACTCCTTAAAAGAACATCTTGCTGAAATCGAAAAGAGTCTTGAGGCGGACATGGCCCCATTTGCTTTGCAGGTGGAGCAGTTAAGCAGCATTTATGGAATCAGCACAACGGCCTCCTGCGCAATCATTGCTGAAATTGGCATTGATATGAAACCGTTCAAAACCGCGGAGCATATCTGTTCATGGGCAGGCCTGTGCCCCGGCAATAATGAAAGCGCCGGGAAACGTAAAAGCACATCTGTCACGAAAGGCAATCCTTACATAAAAAGTATGCTTTGTGAAATTGCCTGGGTAATCGCCGGAAAACGCAATACCTATCTGTCCGCCTGGTATTGGAGAATCAAACAGAAGAAAGGGGCTAAAAAAGCTATTATTGCCCTTGCAAGAAAACTTCTTGTAATTATTTACACCATGCTAAAGCAAGGCACTCTTTTTGATGAATCCTGTTTTGAAGCCAGACGTAAAAGCTGCGAACAAAAACAGCTTTCCCGATACATACGTGAATTAGAGAAGCATGGCTACCATGTGGAAGCGCAAGCCTGATTTTTTGTAATACCAATATTTCACTGACGGCAGCCATTTTTATGACTGCTTTATCGTGATGCTTCCATGATTGTTGAAAACATTTGTTGTCAAGGTTCAGTTCTTGGCTACGAGTTTTATTTTCGTAGCAAGTGCAGCTTTCCCACGTCCTGCAAACAGAGTTACCCACAATTCCATAAGATAGCCAGTTATACACATTCCCACAATGCCGACTGCTACGAAATTCCTCTCATACATAACCTTTTCATAGCATTTTTCTAATATCTGGCATAATGGAGAAAACTATTCTTTGTCTTTTTTCTCAAAATGTATTGACTATTCCCCTGGGGGTTAGTTTATCATATTTGTGGAGGTGAAAATTATGCTTATCAATGCTGTATGCAAAGAATGCTCTGTCACGAAAAAAGCCGTTGAATACTATATCGAGCAAGGGCTTGTTTCTCCAACAGTGCAGGAAAATGGGTATCGTGATTTTTCGGAGGAAGATATACGCCGTTTGAAAAAAATTTCCATTTTAAGAAATCTTGGGTTATCAGTTACGGATATACAAGATGTTCTGTTCGGCGAGACCGCTGCGTCTGTGCTGAATGAGATTTACCACAGGAGAAATTTACAAATGACCGTTTTACAAGAGAAACAGAAATTGATTCAGGAACTTGCATCAACTCATGATTGGGAACAGGTACAGAACAGGTTGTGCCAGCTCCAAAAAGAGCAGACCATATTGGAACGCTTGATGGATGCTTTTCCGGGTTATTACGGGAAATTTCTCTGTCTACATTTTGCCCCGTATCTTAACGAGCCTGTCTCCACAGACAGGCAACAGGAAGCATATGATACCATTGTTTCTTTTTTGGATAAAGTGGATTTTGACATTCCTGCCGATTTGAGAGAATATCTTGACGAGATAACCATAACTCTTGATGAAAGTTTTATGGAACGCCTAACCCGCAGCGTAAGTGCAGTTATCCATGAAACAGAAAAATATATCGCTGATAACAAGGAGATAATCGAAAGCCGCATTGCCTATAAGCAATCAGAGGAATATAAGGCATCTACCGCATACAGTCTGGAAAAAGCATTGCGCCAGTTCAACAGTGCAAGCGGATATGATGATATATTTATTCCGGCAATGTGCCGGTTAAGCGAATCCTATCAAAAATACCATGAAGTATTATCGGCGGCAGATAAAGTGTTTTTACAAAAATATCCGGGGTTAAAATAATATGCGGATAAAACGGTTTGAAAGTATAAACGAGGAGGTTCTATATGGAAAATATTTTAGAAATATCAAAACTAAATAAGTCTTACACAAATTTTTCGTTGACAGATGTTTCATTTTCCCTGCCAGACAACAGCATCACTGGATTTATAGGTGTCAATGGTTCGGGAAAAACAACTACAATCAGGTCTATTTTAGGGCTTGTGAAATTCAATTCTGGAATCATTAAGTTATTTGGACAGGATATAAACAAAAATATAAAAACGCTCAAGGAACGTGTCGGCGTTGTATTAGATGAGGGCGGCTTCTATG
>CAQBGY010000332.1 GCA_948759685.1 uncultured Eubacterium sp. | reverse complement strand
TTTTTCTTATCACAAGTAAATTGTTATCCAAAGCTATAGGCTAATACATCAAATAACTGACAGATAATCAATCAAACTCGTGATAATAATGTTCTGATAATAATATGCTATATTGTGGAGAGAGTAATGTTGCTCCCTCCAAATATAGTATTATGGACAATAAAAATCATTTTGAATCCAAAGTTTCGGATTTTTTAGAAGCGTTGCGTAAAGCCGGATATTCAGAATCGACTATCCGACAGTATAAAAAGACCTGTCGTCTTTTTATCGTTTACATGGATATAAACTACATACAAGACTGTAATGTAGAATCCATCAATTTGTTTTTAAAGACTATGCCACAAGAAAAAACGCGGTTGATACATGGAACCAATTATCGATTGCTGCTATTCGTTAATTATCTTACGGATAGAACTATCCAAAAACCAGTTGTAAGATACGTTATACGCAAATTCTCAGGAGAAATAGGAGGCATTATGACAAAATACCTTCATCTCTTGGAAGAACAAAGACTATCTCCTAAAACGATAGATGGCTATGAACATGTATTTAGCTATTTTCTCAGGCATTTGTCTTTGAGGAATGTATTCCGCATCTCAGATATAGGTGAGGATGATGTGCTAACTTTTATATCTTCCAGCCAAAACAGTAAACAAAGAGTATTGGCAACGATGCGTGCATTTTGTCGTTACCTGTACGAACAAAAGCTTATCAATAAGAATATTGATTATGTGATAGGAAGAAACCGTTATGTTGTAAAAGAAAAACTACCGTCAACATACACTTGTGAAGAAGTCTTGCAAATAGAATCTTCGGTAAATCAATCCACTCCTGTAGGAAAACGAGATTACGCCATGCTCCTATTAGCGACACGGTTAGGACTACGTTCCTCCGATATTGCCGGATTACAATTCAGTAATTTAGATTGGGATAGAAACATTATCCGCCTGATACAGTACAAGACTAAGCGTGAAATAGAATTGCCGCTATTAAAGGATGTGGGGGAAGCTATTATAAATTATGTAAAATATGGCAGACCGAGTTCTTCTTCCAAACAGATATTCCTATCCTCTTTAGCCCCATATAATCCTGTGAATGGGGCGGTAGTTTCTTTGTCGGTCAGAAAGATTATCTGCCATTCAAGAATAGATACAAGGGATAGAAAAAAAGGCCCTCACGCAATGAGACATACTTTAGCCAGCCAGCTATTGCGTAATGGCGTATCACTGCCCGTCATTTCTGAGACATTGGGACACAAAACTACACAAACGACAATGGGCTATCTTCGGATAGACATTGATGGTTTGATGAAATGTGTCCTTGAAGTCCCGGATGTCCCATCCGATTTCTACACACAGAAAGGAGGTTTGTTCTATGTCTGAACAATTCATATATCAAAGCGTGTTCGCTCCTTATTTTAAGGATTTTCTTGCGATGAAAGAGAGTCAGGTTTCCGACATTGGACGGATAAAGTGGATGCTCTTGGAGTTTGACAAGTTCTTCGTTAATAGCAACATCAGGGATGTGTTCATAACTAAAAGCATGATTGATGCATGGAAGTGCACCCGCATACATGATAAAAAGAAAACCCTCTATGACAAGGTGTCCATGTTTCGGCAGTTTTGCCTATACTTATGCCACATAGGAAAAGAATGCTATATACCCAAGTTACCAAAGAAGGAATATTCGGATTTTACTCCTTATGTGTTTACTCGTGAACAGATACAGGATATATTTGAAACCTGTGACAAGCAAAGGATGTATAGTCATAATATATATTGTAATCTTTTTGCATTACCTACTTTATATAGAATTTTATATGCTACAGGGATTAGAATCGGAGAAGCCATATCCATTAGGAATCGGGATGTTGATTTGAGAAGGAATTGCATCATTGTTCGGAAGACAAAGAACAAGATGGAAAGGCTTATTCCTTTAAGTGGCTCCCTGTCCAAGGTTCTACAACAGTATTTGGAATATCGCAACAAGATGCCCTTACCAGATGTTGATGCTCCGGACAAGTTCCTGTTAATATCTCCATCAGGACGACCGTTATCTTCTTGCACTGTCTTGGGCGGTTTTAAGAAAGTGTTGGAAAAATGCAATATACCCTGTTCGAGCAACCGTTCCGGAGGAGCCTGCATACATAGTCTCAGACATACTTTTGCCGTCCATTCCCTTGCAAAGATGGTGCAAGAAGGAATGGACATATATTGTGCGCTTCCCCTTTTGTCGGTCTTCTTGGGGCATAAGACGTTGAAAGGGACTGAAACCTACGTGCGCCTGACACAAGACATGTTTCCCGATATTCTATTGAAACAAACTACCATAACACGGTTTGTATATCCTGAAATGAACGTAATAACAGATTCAAACATATAGGCTTATGAGAACAACAGATTTTGCAAAGCATTTAACGTCCTTTTTCACAGAGTACCTTATCGGAGAAAGGGGCGTAAGCCCTAATACCATACGGTCATACAGCGAATCATTTAGCTTGCTGTTAAACTTTCTGGACGAACAGGTAAACATAAAGGCTGATAATCTTAGATTGGAACATATTACCAGAAAAACGGTTTTAAACTTCCTTGATTGGTTACAAGACACGAAAAAATCGAGTAACGCGACAAGAAATCAAAGATTGGCGGCATTACGTTCTTTTTGTACGTATATGCAATATGAGGATGTAAAGCGTCTGGAACAATGGCAAGAGATATTATCCATCAAGGTAAAAACACATGAAAAAAGAAGTGTCAATTATCTCAGCATAGATGGTATTAGGCTTTTATTGGCACAAATACCAATCAACACGAAAAAAGGACGGCGGGATTTAGCTTTGATATCCCTACTCTATGATAGTGGAGCCAGAGTACAAGAATTAATAGACTTGACACCCGCATCTTTGAAATTGGAAAAGCCTTGTCATGTCACCTTATTTGGTAAAGGACGCAAAAAAAGAATTGTCCCTTTACAAGACGAACAAGTGAATTTATTACGCAGCTATATGGAAGAGAATCGTTTAGACCTGTCCGGTTTTAATCAAAGACCCCTTTTCTTTAACAGTTGTGGCAGAAAGCTGACAAACTCTGGCATATCTTATATCTTGAACAATTATATTAATCACGCCCGAATACAAAATCCGGAACTTATACCGGAAAGAATAAGCCCGCATACTTTACGGCACAGTAAAGCTATGCACTTGTTACAAGCTGGTGTAAATTTGGTCTATATTCGTGATATTTTAGGACATGTATCTATACAAACTACTGAAATATATGCTCGGGCTGATTCTAAACAAAAAAGAGAGGCTTTGGAATCTGCATATGTTAATATGATACCAAACGAGATAACAAAACGTTCGTGGGAAAAAGATCAAGAACTTAAGATATGGCTAAAAAATCTCTCCAAATAAAAGTTTTATATATTTATTAAAATCAACAAATACCGTGAAGAATGTTATCTATATTTATTTTTTTGATAAAACATTAAGCCATATAGATAACATTCCTTTTTTAATAGTATTTATTTTCTTCTGAATATCCTATTTGTTTGTTCTAGTAATATTTGTTGATGCTGGAATAAATCTATCAATCTACGCATATTCATATAAAAATCATCATCAATAAATTTCTTTTCATTCCTATATAATTCCAATAAATCTCGCATCTGCATTATCCGATGCTTGAGCTCCATAGTAATATGACGTTGTTCTTCGATTAAATTTCGGTCTTTTTCGGAAGTCTCTTTATCAATTCGTTCTCTTATAATAAACTCTATATATTCTGGAGGGAAAAGAACTTCAGGAGAACGTAATAATTTCTGATTCGTCCTTGATAGCTCTAAGATTTCTTCCAACATCTCATTCCTGAAATTTTTATCTGTTGAAGTTTTTTCCTCCTCTGAAGGTTCTCCTTTTATTGCTTCTAAAGATTCTTCCAAATTAGGCCACCAAACATCAAAAGTCTTTGACAATAACTCTTCTTTTAATCCAGCGTCTCCACAAGCTTTATTTAATGTAAGTAACAGCTTCTTTACATCATCTTTATCAAAAATTGTAGATTGAAATTGTAATATTGGTCCCTTTACTTCTGCCCTTTTCAAATCAAAAATGAAAGGACAAACAGAAGATTTATCCATCATCTTAGACAATGCACCTGCTTCAAATAGTAACCAAGGCGCTTCTAAATTATCTTTAGTTACACACAAAATACCAAAAGTGCTATCTTCTAATTCTTTAGCTATATCTGTACTCCATCTTGCCCCTTTGTCTATATCTTCTGATGAAACATAAGGAGTGAGAGATTGTATGACTGATGGTAACCAATCTCTTAGCACCAATGCTACTTGATGACTTTTATGACCCGACCAACTTAAAAATACTTTCATAAAGGTGTTAATTTACATTCTATATAATACATTTATACAATATCTGCAAATATACGTTTTTTTATCATAATTGGCATAAAATCATTTTTTACGAAACTAAAATCAATCGTTGTTAGATACATATCTTATGGCATATTATCATAAGCCATAAGATAAAGTTGGAAAGAAAAACCATTGAGTATCAATCAGAATAAATCAAAACTTTGGATAATAATTTACTTGTGATAAGAAAAG
>CAQBGY010000331.1 GCA_948759685.1 uncultured Eubacterium sp. | reverse complement strand
AATATATTATTCATTGCAATAACGTTTATCTTCAATAAATTTTAAACAGCTTCTATATTTTTGCATCAAATAAGAGAGGTATGAGAATTGTATCACATAGAAAATTGAAAGAGTTCTACGAGACGAAAGGGTATGAGGATTCACGCATAGCCTTAGAACGTTGGTATGATATAGCGGAAAAAGCTGAATGGAAGAACCTATCAGACATTAAAGTGGATTTTCTTTCAGTTGATTATCACGGCTCTTTCATTTAAAATCGGTCGAAGTTTACGAAAATAGTGGTATTTTATAGCGAAAATGTCTACCTTTGCACACAGCAATGCCGAAGCACCGCCTTCGGTGTTTCTTTATCATAAAATTAAAATTTAAAAAAGAGGCGGAGTGGTCGAGAAGGCTCTTCTGCCTCGATTTTCGCTATGCGAAAATACGCATTATTCGCCTGATATGCAATATTTTCGGTTTAATATATATTAAAAAGAAACATCGTTTTTACCCTGCGTGCAGCATAATGGACAGACTGGTTGATTTTGCCTCGTCAGTGCCGGATTTCCGCAGAACAGACAAGGGAAACCACCGTCACAGACTCCGGGATATCATAATGCTGATGGTACTTGGTCGTGCCTCTGGATTTGTCGGTCGTGCTGATATAATTGCTTTCGGCAAACACAATATCAAAAAGTTCCGCAAAATGGGGATGTTGAAAAATGGAGTACCGTCCGAAGCGACCCTTTGCCGAGTAGATAGTGGGATAAATGACTGCGCCATGGCCGACAGGATGCAGGAACTTGTCTAAGTGTTTCATGCTCAGTTGTGTAGCCGATCCGGGCGGGAGATAATCTGTATTGACGGCAAGGCCGAGCGGGGCACGGTTCTGGCGAACGGACGAAATCCGGATATCGTGTCGGCTTACTCGTTCAACACAGGCATAACGCTGGCAACAGAGGCCTGTCCGGAGAAAAGCAATGAAATAAAGGCTATCCCACAACTTATCGACAAACTTGATTTTGCCGGAAAGACTGTGACAGCCGACGCCATGTCCATGCAAAAGGACATCATAGACAGGATAAGAGGTAAAGGTGCTGATTTTCTCATTGAACTCAAGGCCAACCAGCCTTCGCTACGTTACGGAGTGGAAGACAGACTCAAAGAGTATAAGCCGCTATATTCTTATACTGATGGTCCCGAACTCGGTCATGGAAGAATCGAGACAAGAACATACAACATATATGATGGTCTCGAAATTATTGCCGACAAGGAGAAATGGGGCGGAAACATGACGATTATAGAATACATGGCCCAGACCGTCAGAAAGACGACCGCGATAAATACACGTGAAAAACGTCTGTATGTGAGCAGTCTGCCGGCTGACACGCCCTCCATGGGTTCCATTGTGCGCCATCACTGGTCGATAGAAAGTATGCATTGGGGACTGGATGTAAATCTGCTGCAAGACAAGGTGAAGCGCAAGTCGGCAAAGGCCGCCCGCAACCTTGATACAATACAAAGAATTGTCTACTCGGTATTTTCTATATGGAAGGGGTTGCGCAAAAAGCGATCTGACAAGAGAAAAGGCGTGGCAGAACTTATGCGCCATGTCTCAATGAGTTTTACCCGATTAATGCGGTTTCTTTGCCAAAAATGAAATAAATCTGATTTTTAGAAAAAGATAACTGCTTGAAGTACAATCATAAAAAAATCACCCGATTCTCAACAAACCGGGTAAGGGATAATATGTCTTTATTTTTATCTTAAATGAAAGAGCCGTGGTTGATTATGTAGGTAATCAACACTATGTATTCAATATCAGAGGCAACAACTATCGGTTGGTTGTCGTTGTTAAGTTTACAATTGGGTATGTCTTCATTCGCTGGGTTGGTACTCATAAAGATTACGATAAGATAGATTGTTCAACCATTTAAGAGATAGAAGTATGAATAAAGTAACAAAAGAACAGTATGAATTTGCTTTGGCGAGAGTGGAGGAACTTCTGCCATTGGTTGATGACAATACGCCTTCAAATGATAAGAATGCGGTGGAGCTTACACTTATGTCCGATATTGTGATAGCATATGAAAAAGAACATTATCCGATAGAAAAACAGACTGTTGCGGAATTGATAGAGCTATCTCTTGAAGAGAAAGGGATGAGTCAAAAGCAACTTGCTGGTGAGATTGGTATAAGTCCATCGCGTGTGAATGACTATATTTCTGGACGTTCGGAACCGACCCTCAGAATTGCGAGATTGCTATGTCGAGTGCTGAATATACCTCCAGCCGCGATGTTGGGTTTCTGATTAGTTCATAAGAAGAATATTTAGGTGTGACTGTTATCACGCCTTTTTTTATACAATTTTACGACAATCGTTTTATTGTCGTGTATCACCTATCTGATAATTTTTCATCTTCTTTATAAATAACGAAATTTACCGTAGAAATTTATAAATCAAATTCATACGGTATGACAATCTTAGAACAAATCTTGGCAGGGCTACAACAGAAATTCGCTGGGGTGGACACTGCTATCTTGACCCGAATAGCTACTAAAAAGGCAGAGGGTGTAACGGACGAGACAAAGGTAAACTCCGTTGTTGAGGGTATCAGTTTTCCGGACGTGCTAAATTCCTATGGTGATTTCCGTGCCGGGGATGCCTCCAAGACCGCAGTTTCCAACTACGAGAAGAGACATAACCTTAAAGACGGTAAGCCAATCGAGACTACCACAACCACTAAAACGGAAGAAAATAAAGACGATGTGCCTGCATGGGCGCAAGCCTTAATTGATTCCAACAAGAGCCTTTCTGACAAGCTAACACAGTTTGAAATGGAAAAGGCTCAAGCAACACGTAGCCAGCAGATTTTGGCAAAGGCTAAGGAATATGGTATTCCCGAAAACTACGCCAAACGATGCGCCATTAAGGACGATGAGGACTTGGATGCATACTTCAAAGGCGTAACCCCTCCCGAAACGGCGGAAGAGAAGATTGAGAAAGAATCTGAATCTATCGCTAAGATGATTGACGAGAGAACGAAAATTATTGTTGAACAAAACAAGAATTAATTATGTCATCAGGATTTAAGTATGACTTAGTTCCGCCCGTTGAGCAAGAGGAACGCCACGATGTCCAGACCGGTATTCGTAGACGTGGCCCGTTCAAACTCGACACGCAGAACCTGGTAGTGGGAAGTTTTCTTTCCGGATTTACGCCGATTTGTGCGGACTTGAAAAACAAGTTCGCTTATGCGGTAATCAATGTGAGAGTTGTGGAAGCCTATACCACTGGTGGAGAGGCTTTGTCTATCAAGATAGCAAAGGATTCTCTGGCTTATGTGGGCATGTTTATCGGAAGCGGCAAGAAAGGTGCAGAAGTAACGGCAATGATATGATCTTGTCGCTTTTTGTTCCGGGAATGGCTACTGCCAATGTATCTTTGCCTCCATGGCCGTCTTTATTGGTCAGGAACGTCCCCAAAATAAATTTGATATATTTGTAGACCTTTGATTATCAATAATGGAACTAGTCTCTATATCGTACTGGTATGGGTAGAGGGAATTGTTCCACTAAATAAAAACTTAAATGGAAAAGCCGTGTTCAGATATTTCTTTCACGTAAAATAACACTTGTTATGACTGTGCTAAAAACCTCAAAAAAAAGTAAAAAGTTTTTGCTTCTATGCTATTGTAAACTAACTTTGAAAATCAACTTTTAAATGAATTAAAGCATATGAAAAAATTAATCTTATCTATCGCACTATGTTGTGCAGCTACGAGTTTCTTTGCGCAGAATGCTGACCCTGCCCAGTTGGTCAATGATGGTAAAGCTGCTCTTGAAGCTAAAAATTATCAGGAAGCTTACACAAAATTTAGTACTTATCTGACACAAACAAACAATCAAGATTCTGTAATTGCATATAACTGTGGTGTTTGTGCCGATAAGATTAAGAAACCTGCCGAAGCTTTGAAGTATTTTGATATTGCTGTGCAGAAAAAGTATAACTTGGCAAATGCTTACATAGGTAAAGCCAGCGCTTTGAAAGATTTGAAGAAAAATGATGAGTATATTGCTACTTTAAAGGAAGGATTGGAAGTAAATCCCGATAATAAGACTTTGACTAAATTGTATGCCACTTATTACGTAAATCAAGGTATTATGGCGCAGAAAGCCAAAAAGATGGATGCAGCCGAAGAAGCATTTAAACAGGCCATAGCTATCCAAGCAGATAATGTAAATGCGCTTAATAGTCTGGGTTCTTTATATTATAGCAAGGGTGCCAATACCATGAAAACAGATGTAGAAAAAGCAAAAGTTGAATTCAAGGAAGCCAAAGAATATTTGGGTAAACTTATTCCATTGCTCTCTGTAGACAAACCTGCTCAAAAGAAGATGATGGATAATGCAAAAACAATGTTGAACTTCATCGACAGTCAATTGAAATAAAAGGCTCCTAAATAAAAAGAGGGGGATGTGTCAAAACTAAGGCACATCCCCTTCTTTTTTTGTCTAAAATAGTCGTTCTTCTTTTTTTTGTCTATGCGACTATTTTTCCAGTAATTAGGTAATAAGGCTTAATATTCGTCGTATTTTGAGTCACACGTGGTCTGATTATATCCGGGTTTGGTCTGCCCATTTCTCATGGCGTCTTCTTTCATGCGCAT
>CAQBGY010000330.1 GCA_948759685.1 uncultured Eubacterium sp. | reverse complement strand
CCACCGAGATCTACACTCTTTCCCTACACGACGCTCTTCCGATCTAAAGAAAAATGGCTTGTTTTCATGATTTCCGGATTTGAATGCGGCATGTCGGGCAACGGTTCTATTGTATCCGCCTTATCACTATCACATAGGCACGCATTGTCCCACAGTAATTCTGTGAATGAAAGTGGTATATTTAAAGACAAAAAGAGCGCATAGGACATTCCATTTGAAAGAATATTCCAAAGATACACTGCCCACTCCCCAAGAATATACAGACAACCTTGATTGCGCCTCCACCATAGCAAGCATGGCGTTCCATTAAGGGTTGTGTAGAACAACTTCTTAGAGAGCGTAATGTTTTGACGTCTGCTGTGGGTGGACTGTTGATGTGAAAATATATTTGCATACGCAATCGTATGGCCTGTTGACATCAGTACTGATTGAGGTTTATACAGCTTGTCAAATTCTTTTCGCATCTCAGCTACAAAGTCCTGGATGGTATCACTTGTAAAAGATTCGTACTGACTACTATGCCAGCCATCACCCCCGAAATCGTTTGTTTTTAGCATATGGTCATACTCTTTTGCAATCTCTGCACTGCCGTACAATATAAACTCTGAACAGTTATAATTGTCAGGATGTGAAAATTCAGACAGCAAAAAATCTTTTGTCTTTTGCCTGTCTTCAGGCAGCTCACCAGGGTAGCCTACCATAACATAGGTATGAACAAATATCCCATGTTTACGGAATTTTGAAACAATGCTTGCCGCCACATTCACGTCAGTTCCCTTATTCATCAGATCGAGCACACGCTGTGAACCGGACTCAAGCCCAAATTTTGCAAAAACACAACCCGACCGAGTCATCAAATCAATCAAACTGTCATCGTCAAACGCCTTTTCAAAACGCAAATTTGTTCCCCACGGTATAGTTTGCTCCGCATTAATCATAGCTGCTGCAAAACGCCTTACATCCCGTGGTTTAATTGCACTGTCAAGAAAGTATATACCATCTATTCGATTGTTTGATACCGCATCTATACAAAAGTCAATCATTCGTTGGATATCATATTCCTTTTTCAAACAAACATGTGTCTCCTTGTCCGAACAAAACTTGCACTTTCCCCAGTAACAATCATAGGAAAAGCGCAATGGTATGATACGCTTCGGAGAAAACTGCTC
This sequence comes from uncultured Eubacterium sp., assembly GCA_948759685.1. The sequence continues at coordinate 3,508 of CAQBGY010000330.1, read as the reverse complement.
AAATAAGCTATCGGATGTAAAGCGAGGCGGTTGAACTTGCAACTGTATTTTGCACACATCACCAGGAGTAAAATATTGAGCTGTAGAAAAGCATTCCTGTCTGTTGGAAGAAACGGCTCCTGCTTTACTGTTGTTGAGGAACTCAATGAGAGCCTCACCCTCTCCTGCAAAAACACAGTCACAGTAATCTGCAACAGGTCCCATTGACTCCTTACAGTCGATAAATGAATTGACAAAACCACCTCCAATTACTATGTTCAGATTGGGCTGAATCGTACGTAGCGCTTTGCCTATGAGCAGAGCAAAAAACAATTGACTTTCAAAAGTAACACTTATCCCCACAGTATCGTAAGAACGAAAATCTGATTTGAGTATCATCTCACGCAAAGCATCCATAACAGGACTGTTCGAATATTTGTTTATGAATGAATCAATGTCAGCCCAGATATTCCATTTGTATTTGCTGTCAAACCCATCGATTCGAAATCGAATGTCTTCAAATTGCAAGGAGTACATATCATAGCAAGCACGCAGATAGTCGACTAATTCCCAATATTGTTGAGGGTTAGTACAATCTCTGAAACCATTCAGCAATGAATCGTACCCTGTTATCTGAGGATACTGAGCCAAAAATACAGCAATAGCAAGCTCTTCTAATTGCTCCTCAGTTGAGGCTTCCACATTTTGAAAAAATCTTGCGCGGCTCACCGAATAGCTGACTATCTCCTTACAGAACTCAACATTGAAATCGCACACCGAAAGCGGAAATCCGCAGTAATCGGCATAGCCTGCCATCTGATACACGCCAAGCAAAGGTACAGTAAGATCACAGGTTGGCGGAACAATTAAGAGCATACCATGCATATTACACCTCTTTAACAAGCTGGATCAAGCCAATTTTAACGAGTATATCAAATATTCCGGCAATTTTTGATTCAACATCGGAACCCGGATACTGTGCATTAATAGCCGAAACGATTTGTTCACAAGTATTCTTCCCGTCAATCAACTCCCAAACAGCTTTCATATCATCATTTAAAGCCAATGCTGGAGTTGTTTTGGACACGAGTAAAAGGCCGAACTCTTCCTCACGGACTCGGGTACCTTCTGCAACACGATAAACTTCCTTCAATTTCATAGCATATCCTCCTTTATCAAATAGGGATCCGCACCGCAAAGGTCGCCCGTATTCGCTAATGCTGCCGCACGGCAACCTCCCCGGCAACGTTGAAAATTCTCACATACAGAACACCCTTTCGGGACATCTTCTCCTAAAATGTGGCAGGAAAACTCCGTTGAGTGCTCTTTTATTTCCGCAAACGTTTCATGTATGATATTGCCCAGCCGCACCCTTGACATACCGCACATCAATACATTTCCGTTGATATCAATGTAAAATCTTGATGCACCGAAATGACAATGCTCACAGTAAGATGATAATGAGCGTGGAAGTGAGCAGAATGGCATGGAATTCGCAAGGAGTACAGTAGCATTAGCATGTGTTTGACTAAACTGATCAGCTATCCTAATCGCCTCAACAATTTCCTCACGAGATAGCGCCATTTGAGAATTTGCTGAACCAATCCCCGTTGGTGTAAATCTCGTAAGTGTCATACAACGCACGCCTAACTGGTACAGCTCGGATAGGTTACTCTCAAGCCCAGTTATATTTTCCTTTGTCATTACAAAATTGCTTGACACACGCACATTGCGGCGAACTAAACATTTGATAGCTTCAATAGCGTCCTTATGGCTACCCTCGTGCATGGTGAGGGCATCATGCAGCTTTGGCGAACCGTGTAATGAAATATTCACTTCATAAACTTTGTTTTCCGCAAGAAAGTCGGCAATATCATCATCAATCATTGTGCCATTTGTTTGAACCATTGTTTTCTGAAACATTGAAGAACAACGGTACAAAATATCCCTAAATTGAGGATGCAAAACAGGTTCTCCACCAGTCAAGACAATTTCAGGAACCCCCTCCTCGGTAAGTCGATGAAGGATTTGCATTACACAGGGCGAATCGACAGGTTCTTGGCTGTTATAGCAAAATCTGCATGATAAATTACATCGTTCTGTCAGCTCCAACTCAACACGAGTAGGATTTGTATGTATTGCATACCTTAATAAACGCTCACGATCCATCAAGATTTCTCCCATTTCTTTGTTTCTGGTGAAATTCCGGCACTTATCATAGATTGGTCGTACACAACACAACCACCACGGCACTTGCTAAGTTCCTCACACTTTTTGCAGGAAACAGGAATATGGCACATATTTGTATACTTGTCCCATGCACCGCCAGACCAAATTGCAGAAAAGTCTGATATTCTTAAATTTCCCATTTCGTCATCAGAAATCGTACACGGAGTAACAATCCCTACCGGGCTGATTCGCGCAAGCCCATAGCCGTACTGGCACGGGACATTAAGTAATCTTAATTTCTCATAGTACTCCTCGCCAACCTCACAGTAGGGAACTGGTCCTGGCAGACTTACATCACGAATTATTGGAAGCTCCTCTTTTACTTTCATAAGTAAATCAATAAGTTCCTCTGTTTGCGGCCTATTCAGTAAAAGATGTTTGTTTTCAGGTGAATTCAGAATATAACGGGTAGAGCATAGAGCGTAGCAATCATGCCTTGCAATCAGTTCACCAATATTATAAATATCTCTATAGTTTTCGGTAGAGGTACATACATTTACTTCTACGTCGACATTGTTTTCGCGCCAGATATCTATTCCGCGCAAAACATCATTGTACGCCCCAACCCGACCGGTCATTCTGTCATGTTGCTGTTCATCAGAACTTAGCACTGAGGTGCAGACACTTTTCATAAAGCGGGAAATTTCTTTTGCAATATTAGGAGTAACCAGTGTAGAGTTCGTATTCATATGTAACTCAAATCCGAGTGAATAGGCATATTCTGCGATTTGAAGGAAATCTGTGCGCATCAAAGGCTCACCGCCATTGAAATTGATCCGAAATACTCCCGCTTCACGCAACTGTGAAAGAATATTGAAAATTTCTTGAGTAGTGAGTTCTTCACCACTTATGCGCCCAAGTGGATTATAGCAAAAATAGCACTTATTGTTGCAACGTTCCGTAAGTTCAAACTGAACATAGAGCGGGGCCTTGAATCTATTGATTCTCATCATTTGTCTCCTCTCCTGGCCTCAGAGCATACAGGTATTTGTTTGTGTTAATGTATTTGATTGCGATTTCACGGGACAATGAAATGGTATTTTCCAATACTTTGTTGAGGACAGTAGCCTCTCTTCCCCAATCAACACAGTAATCGATTCCGTGAAATCCATTTTTAACAGGTATACGTCTATATGCAATAATCTTTTCATCATACCAAGGGATTTGGTCTCTAAAGGGTGGTTTACGCAACTCTTCATTATACCTATTGCTCCGTTCAGCCTTGTCTTTATTGCGTTGTGTATCAATGATAAATTGTGCGGATGGAGCAAAGATCGGAAGAGCGTCGTGTAGGGAAAGA
>CAQBGY010000329.1 GCA_948759685.1 uncultured Eubacterium sp. | reverse complement strand
ATGAGTTCAGTAAGTATATAGAGGGACGAATATCCATACTCTTCTACAAGCTTATCTGCAATGTTCTTATACATAGGGAGCACATCTGAACCCACAAGCGGATTAAATTCACTTCCGGAAGTCAGCTGCGGATATACCTTTTTAAACACATTTAGTGCATTTTCATCACAATTTTTCAGTGCAGATGTAATGCCTGTCACTGTATACTTATATGCTTTCAACAGATCTGAAAAACTTACATATGTATCCGGATATTCTTTCTTCCATCTGTTAATTGTAGTAACAGCATATGTATAGAATGTATCCGGTGTAATGCCTGTCAGTTTTTCTCTTTTTAACGCTTCATTTAATCCAACCAAAAAAGCCTGATTCAAATCACCTTGTGTACTCATGATAAGTACCGGCAAATACTTCCCCTGCTTATAAGCTTTCGATACTTTCTTTTGAACACCTTCATCAACTTTTTTGACTTTATTGCATAACTCTTCCATTAACTTGTCATTTTCAACATTATTTTTCAATGTCAATACTGCCAATAACATAAGTAATAAATGAGATTTACCCTTACCATAAGGACCAATCAACAATGTTGAATGCTGTTTGTTATCTAATACTGAATCCAAGTATTGCTCTAAAATATCAACTGATGATTTTGTTGGAATATAACTTCTAATCTTGTCTACCTTATTCAAATCCAAATAGAGATTTACCGAATCTCTGAAATCACTATTGAATTTAACATAATCTCTTAACTGCATATAACTTACCTACCTCGTGTAGTAATCTTCAATAATTTTATCCACTGATAACGTCTTATTGGGATATATCTCATCTAGTCCGGCGGTTCTATTTACAGTGATATACCCCGCATTATCCAACCTATCAAGTATTGTATTAACTGCAACCCTTGATAAATGATAAATATTAGCAGCAAGTTCTGCCACATAATCAATACTTACGGAACTTTCATTTTGAAAGATATTGCCCAGTTCATACAGAATAATTTCATCTCTAAAATGTCGCATATCCGGTTGCTGTCTATAATATACATCATTTTCCTTCTTGATTAGCTTCAGTCCGGCAAGAGGACATTTGTTTTTATCCTCCGGATCATCACTTACTATATCCTTGCTATACATGTTTAACATAACATCAATATCATCTCTAAGGGAAGATTCAGGAAATGTGTCTGTTTCCGCATATGCAATCAACTCTTTTTTTAAAACCACAAAAAGTTCTTCCTTTGTAAATTCTTCTGCCTGACATTTGTTAAAAAACAGGTACCACACCGTTGACCTGAATGCATTTTTTGCAATATGTGAATGCAGAAGCCATAATGATAAATCATCCTCTAAAAATGCATCATACTTTAAAATTATTTTTCCAAATTCGGTAAGTTCTGCTCCGTTTCTTTGTTCCTCTCCAATCAACCCCATCGCCAACATCCAATATTTAATAGATTTAACCATATTGGCACCAACACCTAGTTGGTCGGTTCCTTCATTTCCGGTAAAAACCTTTGCATTTTTACTAACACCATAAAGACCTTTTGCAATCCATCCTTCTCTAAGATGAAATTTTTCATGTCCTTTTAATCTAATAGCCACCATACTTAGCTCCTTTTGATTGTTAATACTTTTCGCATATAGCATCCTGCATTAAAATGATCAACACACTCTGTGCATCTGACACATTTCTCATCATCAATTCTATACACAACCACCGGATCATCATCCTGTTGTGAAAATGTATGAACACTAATTGCATTATGTTTACATACATTCGCACAAGCCTTACACCCAATACACATCTGGTATTTTGTAAGTTGGCATTTTATCTTTAACTCTGCTGCCGCTAAACTATTTGCTCCAGCAATGTTTGTCTTTTTAATTGTCACTTTTAATCTGTTTGTTCCTATCTTTCCTTGAAGAACTAATAAAATATTTCCTTGTCGGTCAAGCACATAGACTTCACCTAACCTTTTATTTCCAAGGTCAAAGTTCAAGTAACCAAAAGGTTTAAACATCTCATATAAATCTTCTGTTATCAAAGTCTGCAATTCATAGTTAAATGCATTATCTTCCGTTGCACATGGCTCAAATTTAATTATGGATGTATTGGATATCTCCAATCCCTGTCCGCCCTGCCTTGCTTTCCAATTTCCACTATCAATATATTCTTCTGGGTCAGGTTTTCCAATCTTTTTAGCAAATTCTACTAACAGAGTTCTCCAATGCTCATATTTATTGAACATATGCACCTTCGACAGAAACTCTGACCATGCACCATTGTTTGGGCAGCACCAACAACCCACACGAGAATATCCCAATCTATAAGCATCGTTGAAATCTATCCCCGTTGATAAAATATATAGCCAAACATCGAAATCAATCCACTCAATAATAGGTGATACCACTGTCTGCTTCGTAATTTTAGGGCTTTCGCTTTCTCTGTCATACTTACTTCTTGAGGCAGACTCACTTTTCCTAATTCCATAAAATGTAAGAACATTCGTCTTAACTTGAAATACTTGAGAAAGTGTTTTATTAATTGCTCCAGTCTTAAAAACAGTACAACACCATCTCATTACTCGCGATGGAGGTCCAATCTGTTCGCAAAGTTCTTCAAAATTCTTTTCATAATTCTTTGCTCTGATAACAGTATGTTTCTTTGAAAATCGCTTTCTATATTCCTCTGTAAGTGGAAACTCTAAGGTTGTATCTCCGTAAATATGCATTATTCTACTATTTGCAAATGCTTTCATTACCAAATCAGAGGTTACTGTAGAATCCTTTCCACCACTAAACGAAATGAACATATCTTCAAATGTGTATTTTTCTTCAAAGCTCTGTATATAATTAATCGCTTCATCCTCGATATCGTGATAGCGAACCTTATTTGCTTCCACAAACATTTTTATCATCTGATCAAAATAGCTATAATCAAGCAATGTAAGATATTTATCATACTGTTCCCTAATCTTATCTATTTCTGTAAAAGGTTTGCTGTTTACCTCTGATATAGATAATTCTATCTTTTTTCCATCTATAAAATATCCTGCATTGCTATTCCACACCGAACACTTTTCGTAAGCCATTGGATTTTCATAATCCATCAAAATAGCAAGTAGCAGTTTTTCCTCCGGAAACACCGGTCTTAAATCAGTTGCCATATATGTACAATCCGCACCACATATTCCACATTCCTTTTCAAATACCGGAACTTTACAATGTTCACACCAGTAAATCGTTGTTGAAATAAGTGGTCTGGCATCACAATCATCTTTTACGCATTTATCCCTGTATACCGGAACATTATGAACTGGACATATTTTCTCTAACATCTTATCCTCACTTCTGGATATTGCTATCCTTGAATGTCATTCGTATTCTTAATCTCAACAACATCTTCTATATTGCAATTCAATTCCTTGCAAATTCTCTCTAATGTAGATAAATTAACAGGCTCACCATTTGTCATTTTCGCCATGGTACTAGTGCTAATTTTAACTTTTTTACACAATTCACTCTTGTTAATCCCTTTATCAATCAATGTTTTCCATAAGTTGTTGTACGAAATAGCCATACTTAATCTCCTCAAATATCCTAATAATCGTTTTCTTGCAATTTTCAATCAAAAATCTATTTAATAGTATATCATACAGAGTCCATTTTTTCAAATGCTATCTTTGAAAAACTAAAGGAAATATGTCAAAAACAAAAATAGCCAATATAACCCCCTATTATTGCCTATCTTGATTAAAATTATAAATTATATACTGTCCATTATTCAGGACTTATAGCAGCAATAAACAGTATTAACCAAAGGCAGGTCACCTCCCCCTGCCTCTCTCACACTTTTTATCATCATATCCACATTCATATTCTGACTTCTGCTTTTCAGCCTTCTTCATCGTTTCCCCATAGATACTCTGATAATCTTCAAATATATCACTTCCGTACATATAAATACCAAGCTTCCTCAGTACTCCGGCATGCAATTGCAGATTATAACTGTTGTCATCAATTCTAAAATTAAACAGCCTTGCCTTATTCTCTACTGACAAATAATCATAAGACTTGTAATGCTTCTGAATTGCCGTCGCTATCTGTTCCGCCTGCTCCTCAACAGTTAATTCAGCAGTCTCAACGATATCATCATCCGTTATACTCACATCAATTCCGATTCTGCCATTTTCGGCAACATCTTCCGCCATTTTCTCTGACACATCAGGAGCATCCTCGAATACCTCATAGCTTTCGGTATTATATTCCCCTTTATCCGTATCAGTAGGCAGTTCAAAACTATTTCCAGCTTCAATATAACCCAAATCGTCATCGTTGTGGTTATTATGAAAGCTTTGCATAAGTTCCTCGCCAAAATCTTCATATAATGATTGCTCTGTTGTCAACTTCTCAATCATATTATCTGTTGAAGTATCTGCAAATACCGCTTCCACAACACGACAGTCTTCCGATATACCAACTGCATCTTCCTCTGTCTTTACCGTATCTACCACTACCCTATCTGTACTCTCCACAATATTAAACTCCTCAGCGATATCCCTCTTATGATAATCATACATGGTAGGTAGCACATCCTCCACACCATAATCAAGCTTCTCCATTTCATCCACATAACCAAACGCTGTATAAAGATTCTCACTCACACATGCAC